>CAXTTX010000010.1:22049-28302 GCA_964247045.1 uncultured Verrucomicrobiales bacterium
ACAACCGCCCGCTGATCTGTACCGAATACATGGCCCGTCCCGAGGGAAGCACCTTCGAGGCGATCCTGCCCTTCTTCGCCAAGGAAAAGGTGGCCGCCTACAATTGGGGTTTCGTCGACGGCAAGAGCCAGACGATCTACCCCTGGGATTCCTGGAGCAAGGAATACAAAGGTGAGCCAAATCCCTGGTTCCACGACATCTTTCGCAAGGACGGCACCCCGTATAAGGAGGACGAGGTGAAGCTGATCCGCTCGCTGGCGCTCAAACGCTGACCGGATAGACCCGGAAAATGGCTCCAATCACGCGGGGAAATGCGATTGTCATTTCCCCGCGTTTTTCATACCCTCCGGGCATGACCCAAAATTCACGCGAGGCACTCATCGAGCTCCTGTTCCTCTCACTTTACCTTGATGGCGGGATTTCCGAAGCCGAGGACGGCGTGTTCAACGACGCGCTGGATGCGCTCGGCTGGGATTCCGACATGCCGCGGGAACAGTTCATCACCACGGCCTATGAATCCGCCAAAACACTCGAGGGCGACGTGACCGGCGCTGAAACCTATCAGTCAGCCCGTGCGTCCATCATCAAGCGGAACGGTAACGAGGGTGAAGGCCTGACATGGCTCTATCGCGTGCTCGGCGCGGACGGGATTATTCCCGCGGAGAAGTGGTTTTTGGATAAAATCGAGGCACTTCTTTACCCCCAGGGATAAACGAGGGCTTCTGGCCTATCTTTGGAGTTCAATGAGTTGCATGAATTTCCGGTCACTTTTATTCTATCATTCCTTGCGGCCGCGCAAATGCGGCCCGTAGTTCAGGCATCCCCCCATGCAACAAAAGCCCGAACCCCATGATATGTTTTTTCTCCAGCCTGAGGCACACGGTTTTGAGAACAACCGGCATCGTCGCCGCGTTGCTCATCCCCGGACATGCGGCCGTTGGGGTGATTGGTAGCCCTTCGCAGGCGGCGGTGAATGCGGCGATCGGGACCGCGCTTATCAAGTACAACCGAAGCTATACCAACGGCGCCTTCACGAACGGCGCTTGGTTCGGCGGGGCTTCCATCGTGTTGGCGGTTTCCAGTTATGCCGGAAATACCAGTTCGGATGCCCGCCTGTTGGAACAGATCCGTTACAGTTGCACCGGCGGCAATGAGATCGTCGCGAATGGCGGCTATCCGGCCCAGCACGAACGCCATGCGACCGGCATGTTCGCCATCGCCAGGCAAACGCCCCGAATCTGGAACCAACTCACCACCGCGGAGAAAACCCGCATCGACCTCATCATGAAGGCCGCGCTGGTGGCCAGCGCCTTCACGACCTGCAACACCAGCCTCTACATCGGCGCGAACCAGACACAGCGCACGTTGGATGGCGACTCCAACCTCGGACGGGACTGGAACCCGAATTATCGCGAAGGGATGCTGGGCGGCATGCTCGTCAGCATGGTCTATTTCGGCGGGCCGGATCCTGCAAATGCGATCCTGAACAGCTACAACCACGCGCAGTTCCTTTCGCAACTCAGTGCCAACGGACTCACCAACCTTTACACGACGTTCAACTGGAACGCGGCCAACCCTTCGGCCGTCGCACCCACCGGCGCGCAGATCGAGAGCAGCGTCCGCAACTACAAATATTACCTCTCCGGCCTCTCCGATTACATGGGGCTCTACACCTCGCTGGTGAATGACACCTATGGCAAAAATGTGACCCCAGGCCTGAACAATGGTGCCGGCATCAACGGGTGGGGAGCATTGGTTTCCGGAGCGGACACCCTGCCCAACCGCGGCGCACTTGGCATGCTAAAGGAGTTCGACAGCAGCGATGGCGGTGGCGCGCGGAGCGCGATCGACTATGCGTACGACGGCTTCCGTCCGCACCAGACCAACCAACTGGTGTTGATCATCGGTGGTTTCTGGCAGAAGGGCAGCGCGCCCACCGAGTCCGCCGTGGCGCGGATGAAGGTCGGGAACACCGACCTCTGGTACAAGATGGGAAAGGGCTACTATGACTGGGCCAAGGCCAGTCCCCAGGGAATGAAAGACCTCGCGAGTTTCAACAAGGACAAGGGCTTCACCTATGTCCGCTCGCTCTGGGAGGACGTCCTCCTTCCCTATCACAATTCCTCCGTCGAACCGGAACCCGATCCCGAACAAGACACCGATAGCGACGGCACCACCGATGTCATCGAGCGCCGCCTGGGTCTTGATCCCGCGAACCCTTCCTCACGCTTCTACGCGAGCGTTGCATCCGCTTCTTCGGAAATCGTGTGGCCCTCGGCGACCGGCCTGACCTTTGTCGTTCAGCGCAGCACGGGCACCACGGATTTGAATTGGGAAACCATCGCCACCGTCACCGGTTCGTCGGGTGTTTCCCGCTTTACCGACCCGTCACCGCCCGAAGGCAGCGCTTTCTACCGGGTGGGTTTGAATCCGTGATGCACTATAGCGGCGGCGTATGACCGTCGCTGGATGTAAAGATGGTATTTGACGGGCTTTGGCATGGGCCTCCCCACAATGCGCTAGATCCCGGCTCCTTTCAGTAGGGATGCTCCGCATGCGGCATGGCTTTGCAATCAGCGACGGTCGTAGACCACCGCTACAACCCCGCTCACCGCGAAATCACGCACACGCCCTTCTTGTTCCCCACCACGATATCCACCTTCTTGTCCTTGTTCACATCCGCCGCCAGCACCTGGCAACCGACACCCGCTTCCTTGTCCACAACCTCCGCCTCCCAGCGGATGCCACCACCCTCCTTGCGGTTGTAAAACACCACCGTCAGCGGAGGACCTTCCGCGTCCGGATCGCCACCATTGTGCGCGTAGTAGCGCTTGCCGGTCACGAAATCCAAGCGCCCGTCGCCATCGAAATCCGCGGCATCGAGCGCGTGCAGTTGGCTGAACTGGATGCCACCATCGCCCTGCTTGTTGGGATCCTCCGGCAGGATTTCATGACGGGTGAATTTCACCACCCCGCCTGCCACAGCAGCCTCGAACCACGCCAACCCATAGCCGTGCGCGTTCGTGCTGGTCACCAGATCGTTGTCCCCATCTCCATCGACATCGAAAACCAGCATCTGCGCGCCGCCGTCTTTTCCAAAAACCTCCGCGTGCCAAGCCCAGGCATCGCCCGCCTTCGCGGGCTGTTCGAACCAACCATCCTTTGCGACGATATCGGCCTTGGCGTCACCATTCAAGTCTCCTGCTCCCAGTCCGTGGACATAGGGTGTCTCCGTCCGCTTGTCCGAGATCGCGGTGAAGGGCCATGGCTTCGTCACGTCACTCCAATCCGGCTTGGCATAACCGAACTTGCCGCCCTGCATGCAGACGATCTCCTTTTTCCCGTCCCGGTCGAGGTCGGTCCAGACAGGGCACTCGGTCGCCGCCTGGGTCATCACCACATGCACCGGCCAATCGCCCCCTTTGCCCGGGTTCAGGAAGAGCGTCAGGTTTTTGCCGGGGTGGCTCGCCATCAGGATGTCGTTTTTCCCGTCGCCATTGAAATCCTCCACCCAGCTCAGGAAGGAATCCTCCTGATAGGTCTTCACCGGTTGCGGCCCGCCGGGCTTGAACTGTTTCCTCTCCTTAAAATCCGGCCCTTTGAACCAGAACGCGCCTGCCACCAGGTCGGTGATACCATCCCCGTCCAGATCTCCCGCGGAAATCCCTTCCGTCAGGAAATCAGTCGTGATTACCTGCTTTTTCCAAGCGGGCCCGGCCGTGGCAATGCCGGAGGAGAGAAGGGGAAATACAAAGGGCAGTGCCAGGTGGGTTTTCATCCACTCCCGAACGGGGCAGGGGAGGGGAAACTTTCTCCCGATTTTCCGCCAGCCCCTTTACTCAAGGGCGGATTACCAAGCCGTTATCAACCGCCATCAACCAAACGGGTGTCCGGAGTTCAAGCTTTAGCCTGATTCTTCTCCAAGATTCCAAGCTGAAGCTTGAACTCCGGACAGCTCAACGTGGCAGGCGTCCTACCGAAACACGCAGGTGTCTCGTGAACGCTCTCGGCTGCTCCTCCCATACAAAAAAGCGGCCGGTGGACAAACCCCTTCGTCCACCGGCCTATCTAACCCATCAGATTATGTCGCGTCAGATGAACTCGTTGAGGATGCCCTCGATCATCTCCTGACGGCCGCTGGCCACCATCGGCTCGGGATTGGAAAGCGCGTATTTCTCCAGATCTGCCAGCGAGGTCTTGCCAGACTCGATGTCCGCGCCAACACCGCTGTCCCAGGTCCTGTAACGCTGGGAGATGAATTCCTCGATCCGGCCATCCTTGCGGACCGCACCGGCGATCTTCAGGCCGCGGGCGAAGGCATCCATGCCGACCACGTGCGCATGCACCAGGTCGATCGGTTCCCAAGACTCGCGGCGGCGCTTCGCGTCGAAATTGAGGCCGCCCGTGGTGAAGCCGCCCATTTTCATCAACACCAGCATGGTGTGCGTGGTGAGGTAGAGATCGGTCGGGAACTGGTCGGTGTCCCAGCCCACGTTTGGCGTTCCCATGTTGGCGTCGATGCTGCCAAGGGCACCAGCTTCGTAGGCGACGGTGAGCTCGTGCTCCATCGTGTGCCCGGCCAGCGTGGCGTGGTTGGTCTCGATGTTCAGCTTGAAATGATCCAGCAGGTCATATTCGCGGAGGAAGTTGAGGCAGGCCGCCGAGTCGGAGTCGTATTGGTGGGTGGTCGGCTCCTGGGGCTTCGGCTCGATGTAGAACTGGCCCTTGAAACCGATCTCCTTCTTGTAGTCCACGGCCATGTGGAGGAAGCGGGCCAAATGGTCCAGCTCGCGCTTCATGTTCGTGTTGAGCAGGGTGGTGTAGCCTTCGCGGCCACCCCAGAAGGTGTAGCCTTCGCCGCCGAGGCGATGAGTCACTTCCATGGCCTTCTTCACCTGCGCGGCTCCGTAAGCATAGACCTGCGCATTCGGGCTTGTCGCGGCACCTTGCTGGTAGCGTGGGTGGACGAAAAGGCAGGCCGTGCCCCAAAGCAGTTTCTTGCCGGTGCGCTTTTGTTCTTCCTCCAGAACGTCCGCCACGGCATCGAGCGCCTTGTTGGACTCGGCCAGGGTCGCGCATTCCGGAGCCACGTCGCGATCATGGAAACAGTAGTAGTCGAGGCCGACCTTCTCCATGAAGTCGAAGAATACCCGGGCGCGGTTCTGGGCATTGGCCACCGAATCGCTACCGTCATCCCATGGATGGCTCGCGGTGCCGGCACCAAAGGGATCGGAACCATTTCCACGCATGGTGTGCCAGTAGGCACAGCCGAAGCGGAACCACTCGGCCATGGTCTTGCCTTCGACGATTTCGCTGGCGTTGTAGTGTTTGAATGCCAGTGGGTTCTTCGAACCGGGGCCTTCATAGTTGACGGCTTCGCAGGGAAATTTGCTCATGAACTCGGTGGGTTATTAAAGATGGGGCGCAACGTGCGCCGATGGGATGAACCTAGGCGATTTTGCCCTCGCTTCGCTACCGCATATTCCGGTATCTTCTTGATGAAATGCGACACCGCAAAAACCCGCCCTCCCACCGCATCGCCGTCGTCCAGTCCGCCGTGAACATCCGCCGGCTGGTCCCCGGCCTCGCCCCCTTCGCGGGCATGGGCTACGATTTCTGGGTCATCGACCTCTACCGCCAGCAGGATCTCCTCCTCGCGAACCTGAAGGAATGGAAACCAGGAGCGATCATCACGGAATGGCACCCCGGCCTAACAGAGGAACTGCTGGCACTCGGCTGCCCCGTGGTCATCGTTCCATCCGACCAACCCGTCCCCGGTGTCTTCCGGGTCGATATCGACGACCACGCCATTGGCAAGCTCGCCGCGGAACATCTGATCGCGCGTGGCTATCAGAATTTCGCCTTTGTTGGCAGGAGAGATGCCCACTATGCGAAGCAACGCTTGGAGGGCTTCCAATCCGTCGTCGGCGAAGTGCCTGTTTATTGGGAAGTTTTCCGCGATTGGCGGCAATACGATGAATACTGGCGCGATCCCGACGAGGATATGGTCGGCTGGCTAACAGAACAGGCAACGCCGCTGGGTATCTTCACCGCGCACGATCCTACCGGTCGCCACGTGCTGGAGGCAGCCGCCCAGGCGGGCCTTGAAGTTCCCTTCGCCGCCGGCGTCATTTCCGCCAATGACGACGAGACCGTCTGCGAGATGGCGCGTCCCGCCCTCTCCAGCATCCGCCTGCCGTGGCGGCGTCTCGCCGCGGAAGCGGTGAAACTGATAGAAGACATCTGGGCCGGC
>CAXTTX010000011.1:0-336 GCA_964247045.1 uncultured Verrucomicrobiales bacterium
GCCGCGGGAAATACACGCGGCCGATCCGGCCACTGAAACCGACCGCCGCCATCCCGCTTTCCTGATTTTTCCCGATCTGAAAATCCATTTTCTCTCCATGTCCTTGCAACGCTCCCTCGCCCTCCTCGCCCTCGGCATCGTTTCCGCCGCCGGACAGCAACCCAATGAACGGCCCGCCCCGGTGGCACCACCCAGCGTGCCCATCCCCGGTGGCGCCGCAGGCCTGCCCGCCGCCGATGAGCCGAGCGCGGACCTCCCGGAAGTGCAACCCGGCGTGCCGCGAGGCGAAACCAAGATCACGGAGGATATCAACGAACAGAAGCTCAGCGGCGATGC
>CAXTTX010000011.1:346-7819 GCA_964247045.1 uncultured Verrucomicrobiales bacterium
CCGCTATGTGAACCGCGCCATCGGCCGCAATGCGCTCGCGGGCCTCTACCGCCACTTTACCGGCCGACGGGTGATCGTCTCCGCTGCCGCATCCACCGCGGAATTCAAATTCGTACAGGAAGCCACCAAAGATGACCCGCTGACCTTCGCAGAAGCGGCGGAGTTGCTGAAGATCGCGGCAACGATCGAGAATTTCGTGTTCGTACCATCGGACATCAACCCCAATCTGGATATCCTCACCTTGGCCACGGGAGGCATCCGCCCCACAGGCCGCGGCGTGAAGGTTTACAACGAGACCTCCCTCCTGCCGGAGGGGGATGCCGTCATCTCTTACGTGATGACGCTCAGCTATATCAAGCCGGCCGAGGCGGTGAACACCTTCACCCAGATCATCGGCCAGTTCGGTGCCTACGGTTCGATCGCGCCGGTGGCGAACGCCTCCGCCGTGGTGATCACCGAGAACACCTCGCTGATCCGCCGGTTGATCGAACTGAAAAAGGAAATCGACAAGCCCTCATCCCAAGTCGGAACGCGGTTTATCAAGGTCCAGTTCGCGGATGTGACGGAAATCGCGACCACGTTGACCGAGCTGTTGACGGCGCAACAATCCGCGCAGTCCACGGCGGGAATCCAACGCGCGGATGGGGCACCCGCCCAGGCAAACGGCGCGCCTCCGGGAGTGGCCCCGGCAGCGGGTGGACAAGCCGGCGGCAGCGCGAGCGGCGAGGCGACTCCCGTGCAGATCATCCCCGACCCGCGGACGAACCGGATTTTCGCCATGGGCCGTCCGGTGGACCTGCTGTTCGTGGAAGGCCTGGTGCGCGAGTTCGACGTGGAGACGAGCGAGAAGAACTTCCTGCGGCGCAAGCTGAAGTTCCTGACGGTTTCCGAGTTCCTGCCGGTCGCCAGCGACGCGCTGACCCGCGCGTTTTCCGGAACAGGAGGAGCAGGCGGTGGCGCGGGGGGAGCCCAAGGCGGTGCCGGTGGTGCCGGTGGTGCCGCAGGCGGGAGAGCCCAGGGAGGAGCCGCCTCAGGAGGCCGCAACCAGCAAAGCCAGAGCACGGGACGAAACGCCAATAACGGCAGCAGCGGCGCGAACTTCGGTGGCTCGACCGGTGGCAGCGGCAGTTCCGGCGGTGGCGGCGGCGGCGCGGGAGATGCCCTCAGCGCGCCCACCGTCAGTTCCGCTCCGGAATCGGTGCTGGTGGGACGCACGCTTCTTGTCGCGGACAACATCACCAACTCCATCGTGGTCCAAGGACCGCCTTCCGGGCTGGAGATCATCGAGCGCCTGCTGGACCAAATCGACGTGAAACCCGACCAAGTGATGATTTCCACGGTCATCGGCCAGCTCACGCTGAACGACAACCTTTCCTTCGGCATGGACTACCTCAAGCTGCACGGCGACCTGCAAGGCCGCGGCGGCAGCGGCATCGGTCCCCTGCTGCCCCTCCGTCCGGGTGGCTCGGGAGACAACGCGGTGTCACCGTTCAACGCGGGCACGCTGGCGGCCCAGTCCGGCCTGCAGGTTTACGGCCGCATCGGCAACAACCTGAACATTTACTTGGAAGCGCTGCAGCAGAAGACGGATTTCACGGTGCTTTCCCGCCCGTCCATCTTCACCGCGAACAACCAGAAGGGCACGATCTCCAGTGGTGAGCGGATCGCCATCCCGACGAGCAGCAACAGCTTCAGCAACGGCGGCGCGAGCACGAACATCGAATATCAGGACGTGGTCCTGAAGCTGGAAGTGATCCCGCTGGTCAACTCGGACAACGAGATCTCGATGCAGCTCGCGCTCCTGAGCGACGAGCAGAACGGCAACCAGATCATCGCCGGTGCCGGCAGCAACGGCGAAGACCTGACCGTGCCGCGGATCTCCACCCGTGAGATCCTCACCAACGTGACCGTCCCGAACAACGAGACGGTGGTCCTCGGGGGTCTGATCATCGCCCGCAACAACAAGGACAAGAGCGGCATCCCGATCCTGAGCAGCATCCCCTACATCGGCGGGCTTTTCGGCTCCACCACGAACAACAAGGACCGGACGGAACTGATGGTGTTCATCCAGCCTTCGGTGGTGAAGAACGACCGCTCGCTCAACGCGGTGCAGGCGGACATGGATTCCCGTTTCAAGGTTTCGCCGAACCTCCGGGCAATGGCGGACGGACCGGGGGTGCTCCCGCCACCTGACGCGGCTCCGTTGACTGACAAGGCGGGCAACGCCCTGATCCCCGTTGTGGAAGAGCCCGCCCCGGCGAACAAGCGGATGAAGCCCACGATCCGCCGGTCCAACCGTCCCTGAAAAATCCGGATTTATTTTGAACGACGCCGTTCACCCGGTAGTCAAATCCCGTGAAGACCGCACGCAAGTTCGCGTTTTCATGTAAGGGTGAACAGCAGTTGTCAGCCTCATACGGGCCGCGGGTAAAATCGCGGGTGTGTTGAAGTTGTTCAGCTTGGCCGTCGGAGTGGGTGCTCCGGCGGCCTCTTTTTTGCCTCTGAAAGGGGGCGAAGAGGTGGGTGCGAGGATAAAAATGAGGCCCGGATGGGCCGAGCCCTACTTGGGAAGCTCGATTTTTTTACCGAGGTGGGAGGGCCGGGTGTTCAGGAAGTTCACATCCAGCCACATTTTGACCCGGGCGCCAATTTCGCGGAGCCGGGTTTTCAGGCCGGCTTGGGTTTCCACGTCGCGGGCATTGTAGCCGTAGGCCTCGATGCCATTGGCCTTCGCCAGGTAGATCGCCCGTTCGTTCTGGAAGCGCTGGCTGATCATCAGGACGGAACTCGCGCCGTAGATTTCCTTGGTGCGGACCACCGAGTCCAGGGTGCGCAGGCCGCGGGGATCGCGGACGATCCGGTCCTTCGGCACTCCGCGCTCGATGAGGGCCTGCCTCATTTTCTCCGGCTCGTCGTAGTAAGGGCTGAGGTTGTCTCCGGAGACGATGAGGGTTTCCAGTTTACCGGCGTTCCAGACCTCCACGGCGGCATCGATGCGGTAGCGGAAGTAAAGGTTCTCGCGGCCATTGATCTTGTCCGTGGTGCCGAAGACGAGCCCGACCTTGGTTTCCGGCAGGCGGGCGACATCGGTGAACAAGCGGCCACGGGAAGCCCAGATGGCGGTGAGGTTCGCATAAAGCACGACGGCGGCGGCAAGGGCCACGATCACCACGACTCCCCATGCCAGACGCTTCAACCAGCGTCTGAAAAACCCTTTCCCCGCCGCCTTCATAGACTCCGGGTGGTTTGCAACTCGGCGGGCCGGCGCGGCCATTGCAAAAGGGATTTGATCGTGTCCGCGAATCCACCGGCGAGCGGCTCCTCCGGCGCGATGACCCGCAGGCGGTTGGCAGAGTCGGTAAAGCGGATCTCCGAAGCACGCCCGATCAGTTCGCCATCGACTTCCACGGGCACCTCCCGGTCCGCGTAAACGGTGAACGCCGGGGACTGGAAATACGTGGTGGAGGCAACCAGATCGATTCCGCCGAAGGCAAGACCGCGCAACGAATCGAGAACGAGACGGTAACCCGCCTCCTTGTAAATGAGGACGTCCAGTTTCGAGTCGTCATTGACCGCCTTGCGGAAAACCTTGAACTGGCCGCCATACAGCGAGCCGTTGCCGGCAATCATCGCGACGCCTTCCTCACGACGGCCGTCCTCGCAGATGACTTCGATCTTCGGCGGCGTTTCCCCGAGAACCTTCACGGCGGCGACCAGGTAGGCGAGCGGGCCTAACATTTTTTTCGACTCCCAGGTGGTTTCCTCGATGACCATGGCGTCGAAGCCGATGCCCGCCATCTGGACGAAGGGCGAGCCGTTGGCTTGGAAAAGGTCCACCTCGCGGACGAAACCGCGCTCGATGACCTGAAAGGCCTTTTCCAGCGAATCGAAAGGAATGCCCATCTCACGGGCGAAAACGTTCATGGTGCCGGCGGGCAAGACCCCCAGCAAGGAGCGGGAACCGGCAAGGCCCCTTACCACCTCGTTCAGGGTGCCGTCACCACCGGCGGCAATGACCACGGGTTCGCCCGCGGCGGCAAAGCGCGCGGCAAGGTCGCGGGCCTCTCCCGCGTGGTTGGTGGCGAAAAGCGCGAAGCGGTTCGCGTTATCCATGAGAAACCGCAGGACCCGGCCGCCCTTCTGGCTGCGGGCACGCGGGTTGAAAATGACCGGGTACCGGTGCGGTTTCTCCATGCCCGATACTTCACCCGAGGGGCTCGCTCCGCAACCCGATTCCGCCGAGCGCCGCAACCACCTTGTCCACGGGCAGGCCCATCACGTTCTCAAAACTGCCCTGGATCCCCGCGATAATGAGTTCGCCGTGTTCCTGGATGCCGTAGGCACCGGCCTTGTCGAGCGGGTTCGCGAGGGAGACATAGGCATCGATGCCGGCCTCATTCAATTCAAGGAAAGTGACCTCCGTGATGTCGTGGAAGGTTTCCTTTCCGCCACCGGGACGGATCACGCAGACGCCGGTGCAAACCTGATGGGTGCGGCCGGAAAGGCGGCGGAGCATGGCGCGGGCTTGGTCCATGTCGGCGGGTTTGCCGAGGGGCATATCGTCGATGAAGACGAGCGTGTCCGAACCGATGACCGTGGCATCCGGCCGGACCGTGGCGACGGCCTCCGCTTTCAAGGCAGCGTTCAACTCGCAGAGAACATGGGGCTTCATCGCCGCGTCATGGACCTCCTCCGCGGGGGAAGGAACCACCTCGAAGATGATGCCGGCCTTTTCCAACAGTTCACGGCGGCGGGGGGAAGTGGAGGCGAGGACGATCAGCATGGCGTTGGCATGCCGGGAAATACCGGGGCAATCAAGCCACGGATGAATCCCGTCTTGCCATGACGGAGGGCCGGGGAAGAATCGCCGCGATGATCGAAATCTGCATCGAGAGCGTGGCCTCCGCCCAAGCGGCTGCGGCGGGTGGAGCGGATCGCGTGGAGCTGTGCGCGAACCTTCCGGAGGGAGGGACGACCCCCAGCGCGGGAATGATCCGGCAGGTGCGCTCGGTCTTCAAAGGCGGGCTGATGGTGATCATCCGGCCGCGGGGTTACGATTTCCTGTTCACCGGGCATGAAATGGATGCGATGCTGCACGACATCGGCGTTGCGCGGCAACTGGGCGCGGACGGTGTGGTGATCGGCTGCCTGACGGCGGAGGGCCGGGTGGATCGGGAACGTTGCGCGCGCTTGATCGAGGCTGCCGGACGGCTGGATATCACGTTCCACCGCGCCTTCGACATGAGCCGCGACCTGGGCGAGGCGCTGGAGGACATCATCGGCCTCGGGATCAAGCGGGTGCTGAGTTCGGGTGGGAAACCGGATGTCCCGGGTGGCGTGAAGGAACTGGCGACCCTGGTGAAGCAGGCAGGTGGGCGCGCGTCGATCATGCCAGGCGGCGGGCTGACGGAAGAAAACGCGGGCGAGATGGTCCGCGCGACCGGTGTCCATGAAATCCACTTGAGCGCGAGGCATGCGGTGCGCGGTGCCATGAGGCACTTCAACCCCGGTTGTTACATGGGCAACTTTTCAAAGACGGATGAATATGGCTGGAAGGAAACCAGCGCGGACAAGGTGAGAATCGCCAAGGCCGCGCTCACAAAAGCTCTCGCGGAGCGGAAGGCATGAGCACGATGAAGCCCATGAACCCCATGAAGCCAATGCGGCTGGCAATCGCCGGGATTCACATTGAGAGCAGCACGTTTTCCCCCTTGAAAAGCGGTCTGGGAAATTTCCACGCGACGCGGGGCGCGGAGATGCTGGAGAGGTATCCGTTTCTGGCAAAGGAGGAATTCAAGGGGATCCAGCTGGTGCCGCTGGCGCATTTCCGCGCCTTGCCCGGCGGGGAAGTGACTCGGGAGGCCTATGAAACGATGAAGGGGGAGATCCTGGAACGCATCGGCGGGCCGGATTTCGCGGACGCGTTTTATTTCGATGTGCATGGCGCGATGAGCGTGGAGGGCCTCGCGGACGCGGAGGCGGATCTGCTGCGGGCGATCCGTGAAAAAATCGGAGCCACGATGCCGGTGACATGCAGCCAGGACCTGCACGGGAACGTCTCCGATGATTTTTTAGAAATGGTGGATTTCATCACCACCTACCGGACGGCACCGCATGTGGACTGGATGGAAACGCGCGAGCGGGCGGTGGCGAACCTGGTCCGCTGGTGGCGCGATCCCAAGCCGGTGCATCGCGCGCGGGCCGGCATCCCGGTGCTTGTCTCCGGGGAGATGTCCAGCACGGAGACAGAACCGGGCAAGGGTCTATACGCGCCGCTAGCAGATGAATCCGCGCTGCCCGGCGTATGGGACGCCTCGCTGTGGGTGGGCTATGCCTGGGCGGACCAGACGCGCTCGATGGCGAGCGCGGTGGCCACCGGCACGGACGCGGACGCGGTCCGGCAAGTGGCGGAAGCAATCGCGCGACGCTACTGGGAAGCACGCGCGGAGTTCCGCTTCATCGCGCCCGCCGGAAGCGCGCGGTGGTGCTTGGACGAGGCCGTGCAACGCGGTCAAAAAGCCGTGTTCCTGAGTGATGCGGGAGACAACCCGACGGCAGGAGCGGCGGGCGATGTGCCGGGCACCCTCAAAGATTTGTTAGAGCATCCCGCGTTTTGCAAAGAGGGTGCGGCGGATGCGATCTTCGCTTCCATTCCGGATCCGGCCGCCGTCGCGGCTTGCTTCGAAGCGGGTGCGGGTGCTTCCGTATCCCTTGCGCTGGGCGGAAAGCTGGATCCCGTCCACGGCAAGCCGCTGGAAGTCCATGGAATCGTGGTTCATCTGCGGAACGGGGACCCGACTTCAGGACACCAGGCCGTGGTGCAGGTGGGGAGGGTGGAGATCATCCTCACCGAAAAGCGGACACCCTTCCACCGGCGGAACGATTTCCTGGCGCTGGGGCTGGAGCCGCTCGAACGCGCGGTGACCATCGTGAAGATCGGCTACCTCGAACCGGAGCTGAAGGCGATGGCAAGCCACCACCTGCTGGTGCTCTCCGCGGGTGGGGTTCCGCCGCTTCTAACAGAAATCCAATACCGTCACCTGCGGCGGCCGGTGTTCCCGATGGACGAACTCTTCGACTGGCAGCCCGAGGCACGTGTGTTCTCTTCCTTCGCGGAATGATCAGCGGTCGTCGATCGCACCCAGTTCATCATCCATCATTTCGAGAAGGCGCTGCATTTCACCGACGTGACGGCGCAAGGTGTCCTCCGGGACCATCCTGCCATGCGGTGGAGGCGAGCCTTCCACGCGAACGGCGGCACCGCGCTCCTGCTGGCGGACCTGCGCGACCGCCGGATTGGAGGCTTCCTTCTTGAGCAGGTTCTCGATCGCCGCGGCAGGCATGATGAAGGAGCGGGTGCGGTCCGCCCGGGCCATGGTGACGCCAATGACGTCACCTTGGAGATCGACGACCGGGCCGCCGATCTGGTTCACCTCCGGACGCATGTCCGTCTGGATCACATGGCTGAAGGAA
>CAXTTX010000011.1:7829-28211 GCA_964247045.1 uncultured Verrucomicrobiales bacterium
GATCTGGAGACGCTCGCCAGAAAATTGTTTCGCATCCTCCGGCCGGTTGCCAAGGGCCACTTCATAGTTTTTCTCGTTCCCGTTCGCCTCTACGAGAAGGGAAATCTTCTGGCCGGGTGTCGCGCCCGTGAGCGCGTTCTTGAGCGCCTGCAGTCCGGAGATGGGACGTTCGCCCACCTTGAGGATGACGTATCCGGGTTGCAATCCGGCATTTCCCGCGCCCGACTTGGCATCCACCTGCTTGATCTTCACACCGGGCCCCGCGTAACCCTCCTGGGCAATCACGCCGAGGTAGGCGAGATCCGTTTCGCGGAGATTGCGCTCCAGCACGCTGACGACCCCGAAGGCGGCGAGGCGGCCATCAGGCTGCGGGGCGGCGAGAAATGCTCCCAGCGCGGGCTTTTCACGGGACCATTTCACGGCGGGCAGCGGTTCGCCTTCGATCTTGAGCAGGACGAGATCCTCTTCCTCATAGACCCCGGCGAGGGTCGCGGTCCTGTCCGTGCCGTTCGCCGCGATGCTGAGAACACCGCTGGCCCGGGCGATCTCGCTCCACTTGGAGAGCACCTTGGTGCCATCGCCTATGACGGTGCCATAGGCGAGGCGGCGGTTGCCGCTCCAGATGCGGACGGTGGATTCCGCGGCCTTCGCGAGAACCGGGGTGATGGCATCCGTGAACTCGCGGGTCTGACGCTCCACGGCCTGGCGTTCCTCCGGCATGAGCAGGGGAATGTCATCCTGATCACGAATGCGGGCCTCCGTTAAAAACCGGGAATCGTCCTGCGCGCGGAGAAATCCCGGGAGGGAAACCGCGATGGCGAGAAAAACAAAAGGTTTCATGTTGGATAAAAATTTCAGCGTTCGTCGAAAAGTGAATTGTGGCGGGCTAGCTCGACCTCGAGTTCCAGCGTCTTGCGGCCGCGGAGCACGCCGAGCTTCACCTTGTCCCCGGGTTGCTTCTTGGCCAGCACCTGGAGGAGCTGGCGGCCATCCTTGATGGAGGTGCCGTCGAAGGTCTGGATGATGTCACCCACGCGGACACCGGCGGCGGCGGAGGGCGACTTGGGAGTGACCGTTTCCACCGGGACGCCACGGACGCCGCGCGGCAAACCCATCTCGATGCCGAGCGCGGCCTTTTCCGGGTTGGCGAAGGGATTCATGGAAAGCTTGCCCCAGGCCTCGCCGCGGCGCAGGCGGTCCCAATCCTCGCGGAAGCCGTCCACACCGGCGTGGTTGTTGTTGGTGAAGGAAACGCCGATGGAGGAATTGATGCCGACTATCCTCCCGTCCACATCGAAGAGGGGACCGCCGGAATCACCGCCGATGAGCGTGCAATCGGTGGTCAGGAAATTTCCCGGGCCCTTCGAAACGACATGTCCGAAGCGCACGGGCGGCGTGCGGGCGGCATCAAATCCCGCGGAGTGGCCCATCGCCACCACCCAATCCCCCGCCGCGAGGGGTTTGGAAGCGCCCATGTCGACAAAAGGCCACGGCCCCTTGCCTTGGATCTGCACCATCGCGATGTCCTTGGAATAGTTCGCGCCGAGGACTTTGCCGGGCACTTGCTCGCCATCCGTGAAGACGACGGTGATTTCCTCCGCACCTTGCACGACGTGGGCGGCGGTGAGGATCAGACCGTCGGCCGAAGTGATGACGCCGGAGCCGGACGACTCGGTTTTCTCGGAAAGGAGGGCAACCGTGGCGGGCATCACCTTCTTGGAAACCGTCTCCACCTTGGACTCCAGCTTTTGCAAGTCCGCCAAGGTCTGGACGGGATCCGCGGCGAGTACCGGTCCCGAGGCACCCGCCAAAACCGCGGCGACGGCGGCGAGGGAAAAGAGAGAAGTCACTTTCATGGTTTGTATGGAATCAGAGCGACACCCGCGCGCCGGTTCGTCTGTCCCCGATAATCGGGGGTGGAACCTTGGCGAAGGATCGCCTATCCTTGTCACGAAGATGCCGAAACGCAACCCGCCAGACGCGAACCGACTCCGCGGCGAATCCCCGGAACCGCCGCGCAAACGCGGTCCCGGCGCCGCTTCCCTGCTGCTGTTCTGGCCCTTTTATCTGTTCAACCTGCTGACGCGGCCGCTGGCCACGCCTTTCAAAATCCTCGCCCGCCTGGTGGGCTATCCGCTGGTCGCCGGACTCTACGGCCTGCTTTTCCTGGGCGTGATTTACGGGTTCCGTTCGCTCCAATATGACCTCGCGAGGATCCACGCGATGCCTGAGCGCTCGATCATCCACGACCGGACAGGCGAGGAAATCGGCAGGATCCACGGCGAGAAGCGGTCCATCGTGCCGCTCGGCCAGGTTTCCGAAAACTTCCGGAAGGCGATCCTCGCGCGGGAAGACGAGCGGTTTTACCAACACGGAGCCTTCGACGTGATCGGCATCGGCCGGGCGCTGTTGAAGAATCTGGAGGGCAAACGGGAAGGCGCGTCGACCATCACGCAGCAACTCGCCTCGGACATCTTCGAACTCAAGCGCGGCGAAAAGCGCGGCGACACGCTGAAACAGATCGACCGCAAGCTTTTGGAGATCGCCATCGCGATCCGCCTCGAGAGCGGCCTGGAGAAGGACGAGATCCTGGAGGCCTACATCAACCAGATCAACTGGGGCCGCCAGATCAAGGGCGTGGGCGAGGCCTCGCGCATCTATTTCGAAAAACATCCCTCTGAACTGACCCTCTCCCAGTCCGCATTGCTCGCCGGGATCGTGCGCGGTCCGGATTCCTTCAACCCCTTCAAGTCGATGGAAGCCTCGACACGCGAACGCGGCACGACGCTGGAACGGATGGTGAAGGCTGGCGTGCTCACCCGCGCGGAGGCGGACGCCGCGAAAGCGGAACCCATCGAGGTGAGGCCGAAGGGACGGCGGGAAGCACAGGCATCCTATGCCATGGATGCGATCCAGCGGGACCTGGAGATCATTCTCGAGGAGGAAAACATCGCCCTCGGCGGCCTCAACATCACCACCACCATCGATCTCCGCATCCAGCACAAGGGTGAGGAGGCATTGGATAAGAAACTGCGCGAGGTGGAACGCTACTCCGGCTACGACCACCAGACGCGGGCGGCGTGGAACGCGATTCCGGAAACCAAGCGCGAGGAGCCGGAATACATCCAAGGCGCGGCAGTCGTGATGGAAAACCGCACCGGCGCGATTCTTGCCGTGGTCGGCGGCCGGGATGCGGATGAATCGCAGTTCAACCGTGCGATCCAGGCGAGGCGGCAGGTGGGTTCGATCTTCAAACCCTTCGTCTATCTATCCGCCTTCGACAAAGGACTCCGTCCGAGCACGAGCATCAGCGACGGACCGATCGAGCGCGGCGAGATCAAGGGGGCGGGAAGCTGGCGACCACAGAACTCGGACGGCAAATACGGCGGCATGCAGCCGGTTTCCTACGGCTTGATCCGTTCGCGGAACACCATGTCCGTCCGGGTGGGCAACTACGCGGGACTCGAAAACGTGAAGGAAGTGGCGCGGATGGCGGGATTCATCTCGCCCATGGAGGACAGCCCGGTTTCCTTCCTCGGGAGCTGGGGAGCAACGCCCAGGGAGGTGGCCTCCGCCTACACGGTCTTTCCTAACAACGGCGTCCGTTACCGGCCCTATTTGATTTCAGAAATCAAGGACCGGAACGGCAATATCCTCTATCCGACCCGGGTGATTCCCTATCAGGCGGTGAAAGCCGGCTCCGCCTGGTCTGTCTCCCGGATTCTCCGCGAGGTAACGACCAGTGGCACGGCCTCCGCGGTGAAGCGCCTGGGTTTCGACAAGCCCTGCGGCGGCAAGACAGGCACAACCAATGATTTCAAGGACGCCTGGTTCACCGGTTACACATCCAACCTGACCTGCGCCGTGTGGGTCGGGTTCGACACGCCGAAGAAGACTTTCCAAGGGGGCTATGGAGCGACGCTCTCGCTACCCGTGTGGGTGGAGATCATGAAGACCGCGGACCGCCTCGGCTACAAGGCGGGCGAACTCAACAGCACGGTAAACCTCGTGGAGATGGAACTCTGCCAACTCTCCACCAAGCGCGTCACGGCGGGATGCCGGGAAGCAGGCACGGTTTACACGGACAAGGTGCCCGCGGACATCGCGCTGCCCGCGAATGACCTGTGCCCGATCCACCCGGCGAAGGCGCTGGCCGTGGACGAGTCGACGCTTTCCCCTCCCCCGCCGCCGGAGCAACGGCCGATGCGGGCGATTCCGGTCGAGGAAACCAAAAAGCCGCTGCGGGCGATTCCGGTGGAATAGAGCCGGCTTGAATAGGGCGCGGGAGGCCTTCGTCTCACCGGCGCTTGCCCAATGGCACTTGGAGGGCCAAGGTCCGCCACAAGCGAATCTTCATCATGTCCACCTGGCGTCCCATCCACCCTCCGCCCTTCTGGAAGCGGTGGCTCCCGGCGTGGATGCACGGGCCGGTGAAGGTGGTTTTCCTGCTCGGCCTGACGGGATTCGTCATCGGCGCCGGCATCGTCTTCTTCTATTTCATGCTGGCGATGCGCTACGACCTGGATGAGGTCGCGAAGTTGCCCGCGGGGACGACTTACTTCGACCGGAAGGGCGTGGAAATCGCAGCTCCCGGCAGCAGCGGGCGCAAGCTGGCGAAGCGGCAGGACCTTCCGGATTTCCTGGTAAAGTCGTTGCAAGCGCGGGAAGACGCGCGCTTTTTCACCCACAGCGGGGTGGATTTCCGCGGCCTCGCGCGCGCGACAGTTAGAAACGTGAAAGACGGCGATTTCACGCAGGGGGCATCGACCCTCAGCATGCAACTCGCGAGGAACTGCTTCAAGATGAAGGAAAAGTCCTTCCACCGGAAGCTGTTGGAGATCGCACTGACGCTGCGGGTGGAATCGCGCTACTCGAAGGATGAAATCCTCACGCATTACCTGAACCGGATTTACTTCGGCGCGGGGGCGGAAGGCATCGAGCAGGCATCGCGGACCTACTTCGGGAAGGCGACCAAGGATCTAACGGATGGTGAATGCTCGCTGATCGTCGGGATCATCCGCGGGCCGCACATTTTCTCGCCGTTCCGGAACCTGGACGCGTCCCTGCGCGAGCGGGGTACGACGCTGGACCGGATGGTGAAGATGGGCTTCATCGACAAGGCGAGGCGCGATGCCATCGCGGCGGAGCCGGTGAAGCTGGTGAGCGAGGAGGATCGCGAGACGCAGACTTCCTATGCCTTGCAGGCGGTCCGGCGTGAACTGGACCGCATCTTGGAAAACGACGAAATCAACCAAGGCGGGCTGAAGGTGAAAACCACGCTGGATGCCGGGTGGCAGAACCGTCTTGAGGTGGAACTCACGCGCTCTGTCGAGGATCTGGAACACGAGAAAGGCTGGCCCTACCCGACGGAGGCGAATCACGTCACAGGCACGGAGCCGGTATACCTGCAATATGCGGCGGTCACCACGGAGACGCGCTCGGGAGCGATCCTGGCGCTCATCGGCGGGAGGAACTACACGGACTCGCGCTTCGACCGCACGCGTTCGAGCCGGGATCTGGGTTCAGCCTTCGAACCCTTCGTGGCGGCCGCGGCGGCGGAGCGCGGCAAGTTGGTGTTGCCGGGCAAACCGGTGCAGACCGGCCGTCAGATCGGCCCCGCGGAAGTGGAGCGGTTGGCGAAGCGCTGCGGCATCGAGGGGCCGTTCCTGAAGACGGAAGATCTTTTCCGCGGCTCCGTCGCGGCAACGCCCATGGAAATGTCGGTGGGTCTGGCGACACTCGGCAACCAGGGCAAGCGTCCGAAGCCGTATTTCATCCAGGAAATCCGCGACGCGTCCGGCGAGGTGATTTATTCCGCGAAGCCGCAACTCACGGCGGCCCTGAGCGCGACCGCAGCCACGGATGCGACAAGCGTCTTGCAGCGTTCCGGCGGCACGCGGTGTTTCACGGGAGCAACCGGTTCCGAGCGCGACGCGTGGACCCTGCGGCTCGGGCCGGGTGGGGCCACCGCCATCTGGCTGGGTTTCGACAAACCCGCGCCGATCGCCCGGGAGCCGAGACTGAAGGCGCTGCTGGATGAATTCGTAAAGCAGTTGGGAAATAACTGAGCTTCAGAAAGACTCACGGCATCCGCCTGCCCCCGCCAGTAGCGGCGCACTTTCTCCCGGTGCCGGAAGCCCTTCAGGGAAGGTTAAATCGCGCCCCCGGCGGGCCGGATTTTCAAAGCGCTTTGACACAAGGGCGCAATTCCGGCATTCTGGATTTCATGCAGGCAATGCCATTCGAACAATCCGTCGTTTCGATCATGAAACGGGACAAACGTTTCGATGCGCACGCGTACTTTTTCCTGAAGGATGCCTTGGATTTCACGCTCAAGCGGATTGCCGAGTCAAATGCCGGGCAGCCCCGCCATGTGAGTGGCCCGGAACTCCTGGCGGGATACCGGGATTTCGCGCTGGAGCAGTTCGGCCCCATGGCCTCGACCCTGATGAACGAATGGGGCGTGCGCTGCTGCCAGCACGTGGGCGACATGGTCTTCCACCTGATCGAGGAGCAAGTCTTCGGCAAGCAGGAGTCCGACAAGCGGGAGGATTTTTCCGAGGCTTTTGACTTCGAGGATTCGCTGGCCGCACCCTTCCTGCCCGCGAGCAAGATCAAGGCCCGCAAGGAGGCCCTGCAAAAGACCCGCAAGGCCTTGTCCTGATTGCGGCTCTAGGACCGGACGGGCGGCGGAGTCGGCGCGACCGGTGTGACGTCCATCCGCGCGGCCACCAGGGTCACCCCGAGCAAGCCGGCCACTCCCGCGTAGGCAGCGGTCACGGCCGTGACCAGCATGATCACGAACGGGGCGAAGATCATCAGGCCGATGATCATGGAACTCGGATTGATCTCAAAGGCGAAGATCGAAAGCCGCAGGCGCGAGCGCGCCAGGGCGAGGCCGACGGTCACGTAGCAAACAACCGCCGCGATCGCCGTGAAATGATACAACCATCCGCACCCCCCCGTCCGGCTGGCGGCTGCGAAAAGCGGGACACCGCAACCCAGCGTCATCGAGCCGAGGAAAAGGACGAAAACGGCAACCCGGCCGGCCATCCGCTTGAAGGCGGAGGCACCGATGGCACCCGCGCACAAGATGGCGGAGCCGCCGAGGACGGTTCCCGCGCAAGCCGCCTCATTCCACCATTCGATACCGCCGACCATGTAGCGGACCACGACATAGGGCAACAGCGAGACGAAGGTCAGCGCGCAAAGCCCCCACAAGGTGATGAACTTCCCGAAGACGACCTTCCAGCGGTTCAGTTTGGTGAGGAGGAGCAACTCGTGGTTCCCCTCCTCCAGTTCCTGGCCCATGAGGATCAATCCGGCCAGGGGCATCAGCACCAGGCACATGGCGGAAACCACCATCCAGAAAGGGCCGGAGGAGGTCAGCATCGTGACGTTGAGCATGCCGCTGTACTCGCCGTTCCCGCTGACGCTGCCGGTCTGGAACTCCAGCGCCATGGCGAGGACCGCGAAGAACTGGATGGCCATGAATGGATAGACGAAGCTGCTGCGGCGCAGGCTCTGGCGCAGTTCCTTGATCGTCATCGGATCAAAGCGCTCGGGGAGATCGTTTTTCCAAGTCGTTTCCAACGGACGCACCCTGTCACGCCGGATGTGTCCGCGCAAGCCCGGGGGCAGGGTTCACTCAGGCGGAGAAACAAATATCCGGGGTCGCGGATGGAAATCGCCCGCCAAGGGAGTATTCTGGGAGATGGGAAGAGAAGCACTCAATGTCCTGGGAACGAAACTCGCGGTCTGTTCGGCCGATCCGCTGACCGGCTGGCACCGGGACGGATGCTGCCGGACGGGCGGAGGCGACGCGGGAGTGCATGTGGTGTGCGCGCGGATGACCCCGGAGTTTTTGGAGTTTTCCAAGGGCCGGGGCAACGACTTGGGCACGCCGCGCCCGGAATTCGGCTTTCCCGGCCTGAAGCCGGGTGACCAATGGTGCCTTTGCGCGGCTCGCTGGCAGGAGGCATTCCTAGCCGGGCGCGCCCCGGCGGTGGTGCTGGAGGCGACCCACGAGTCCGCGCTGGAGTTCATCGACCTGGCGGACCTGAAACAGCATGCTTGTTAGGATGCGCGGGCCGCGTTTCCAGATAGCGCCAGCACAGCCAGCCAAGGCCCCATGACACGAGGGCGAAAACACCGAGGCGGATCAATTGCCAGTAGCCGGTGAAAAACGGTCCCCACAACTGCGGCAGGATCCAACCCAACAGGAGCGGTGCGGGCGTGTGGAAAAGATACAAGCCATAGCTGAGCTTCCCGATGTGCTGCACGGCGGGATGCTCCAGGACTTTTCCACGGAGATCATCGAAGCCCGCCAAGGTGCGGGAAATGAGGCCGGCGAAGGCAATGGAAACGAGCGTCTGCTGGAAGTGCCCGAGCACCGGCACCGTCCGGCCCGCCTCGTTGAGCCCATACAACACCGCGTAAATCATGAACGCGCCTGCCGAGACGCGGGTCAGCGTTTTGTTGCCCGGGTGCATGCCACGGTCGAAGGCGAGGGCCAGCAACGCGCCCGCGCCGAGATAGTCGAGCGCGCAGAAGGTGATCGCGCCGGGGTGATGGATCTCCGGGAAATCGCGGGCTAGGATCCAGCGGGCCAGCGGGGCCAGTGCCATACAGGCCACAAAGGCGGTGGCCAGCCACTTCCTCGGGAAGAGGAAGACCAGAAAGGGCCAGATGAAATAGAACTGCATCTGGACGGCCAGCGTCCAGTAGTGGGCCGTGCCGGAGGGCCAGCGTTCCAGGAAGGCCATGTGGAAATTCGACCAATGACCGAAGTATGCAAGCGGATGATGCCGGATGTCCGTGGCACCCACCACCATTGCGAAAACCATGGCCGCATAGCATGGCAGCAGGATGCGCCCGAGACGGCGCTTCTGGAAATGCGCGTAGGCTTTTCGACGCCAAGATCCACCCTGGGCCTCCGCGGCCGTCCGCTCCCGCAGGAGAACGCGCGTGATCAAGAAACCCGTTAGATTGAGGAAGAAATAAAGACCGATTTCAAACGGCCAAGGCCCGCGCCACCCGGCGGGCACCCAGTGGTGCCACATCACGCCGAGCACGGCAAAGGCGCGCCATCCGTCGAGCTGGGTATTTCGGTTCGCGGACAAATCCGCCGCACTTTCTCATGCCAGCCGCCGGAACGGCAAGGCCAATGCAAGTTGCCCGGTTGGTGGGAATCCAAAATGCCGCTTGGAATCCCGCCGGTTCCGCTGTTGGTTGGCTGCGGGACCATGCGCTGCTTTTACTCGGAGAATCTGGAACTGAATTTGCCGTCGGGGCATCCTTTCCCGATGGAGAAGTTCCGGGTTTCCAAGGAGATGCTGCTGGAGGGCGGGATTCTCAGACCTGAAGAAATCATCGAGGTCCGGCCCGCCGATGTGCATATGCTGCAGCGCGTCCATGAGACGGAATACATCGGGAAAATCCAATCCGGCCTGCTGGACCGGAAAGAGCAAATGCTGCTCGGCCTGCCCGTGACCCCGGGACTCTACCGCCGCAGCGTCACCGAGGTGGAAGCCACCCGGCTCGCCTGCCACGCCGCCCTAGCGGAAGGCGTCGGGGTCTGTCTGGCGGGCGGCACCCACCATGCGTTCCGCGAACACGGGGAAGGCTATTGCGTTTTCAACGACGTCGCGATCGCCATCCGGGACCTCCAGGACAAGCAGCCGAACATCAAGATCATGGTCGTGGACACGGATGCCCACCAGGGCAACGGCACAGCCTCCCTGCTGGGGGACGATCCGCGGGTCTTCACCTACTCGATCCATGTCGGGAAGAATTACCCGACGCGGAAGATCATCGGTTCACTGGACATTGAGACCGTGCGCTATGTGGAGGGGGAAATGTACCTGAAACAACTTTTCGTCAGTCTCGCCGGCGCGCTGGACAGCTTCGCCCCGGACCTGGTGATCTGGATTTCCGGTGCGGATAACCACCGCAACGACCGCTTCGGCCAGATGCACCTCTCCCTCAAGGACATCCAGCGCCGGGACGAGGTTCTGCTGAGCGCGCTGATCAAGAACCGCATCCCGGTCGCGGTGCTGTATGGCGGCGGTTACAACCGGCAGCCGGAGTTCACCGCCAAGCGCCTGGCGTCCCAATATCGGGGACTCTAGTTGAAATTCGCACGACTTCGGCATCCGGGTTGCTTTCTACGGAGTTGCGGTTCTTCCCGCCGCAACTCCATTTATGTCAGAAGGTCTCGCAATCTTCACCTCCGGCGGCGACTCGGCCGGGATGAACCCAGCTGTCAAATGTGCCGTCGATTACGCCACGCAAAAAGGTTACGAAACCCACCTGATTTATGACGGGCTGCGGGGGCTGGTGGATGACAACATCGTGCCCACCACCCGCGAGCAGGTTTCCGGGATGCTGCACCGGGGCGGGACCCTCCTGCGCTCCTCGCGCTGCCCGCAATTCTACGACATCGAAGTCCGCAGGCAGGCCTACGAGAACTTGAAACGGCGGGGCATCAACAAGCTCATCGTGATCGGTGGCGATGGCTCGTTCCGCGCCCTGAATCAGTTTTACAGCGACTTCGGGGTGCCCTTCGCGGGCATTCCCGCCACCATCGACAACGACATCGCGGGGACGGATTACTGCCTCGGCGTGGACACCGCCCTCAACGTCATCCGCGAGGCGGTGGATTCCATCCGTGACACGGCCAGCTCGTTTTCCCGCGCCTTTGTCATCGAGGTGATGGGGCGTCATTGCGGCTACCTCGCGCTGACCAGCGCCCTCGCCTGTGGCGCGGAAATCTGTCTGGTGCCGGAGATTCCCTATGATCTGGAGAAAATCGGCGCACGCCTGAAACACGACATCGCGGGCGGGCGCCGCTACGTGATCGCCGTTGTCGCGGAAGGCACGAAAATGGCCGAGTATCTCACCCGCTACATCAACGACTCCATCGGCATGGAAGCCCGCCTCACTGTCCTCGGCCACATCCAGCGCGGCGGCTCCCCCACCGTCCTCGACCGCGTGATGGCCTATAAATTCGCCGTCGCCGCCGTGGATGCGCTCGATTCCGGACTCACCAACTCCATCATGGTCTTCCGTGACGGAACCTACGGTAATCTTCCGATCCAGCGGGTGGCGGACGCCAAATACCAGCTGGACCCCGCGTTGTTGAAGCTGGCGAGTCCGCTGGCGGCCTGATTCAAAGACCGGCGAGCGTGACTTCCCCGCGCTGCTTGGCCTCCGCGTCGTCTTTTTCACGGGAGGGCATCGCGAGCGCGGCTGCGAGGGCCGTCTTCGCCTCGTCCTTCCTGCCCATCATGGCAAGGGTCCTGCCGTACTCAATCTTGTGAATGAGTCGGTCGGGTCGGAGCTCTTCCGCTTCCTTGAAATGGGCAAGGGCCTCTTCAAGGCTCGCGTCGGGCAAACCGCCATAGACGATCTTCGCGATGGCGCGGGTGGCCATGCCCATGTCGGCCATCTTCTGGTGCCACCTGCCGAGGAGATGATGGGCATAGTCGCTTTTCGGATCGAGCCGCAGGGCGGTATCCGCTTCCGATTTGATTTCGCGGGAAGCCTCCACCATCTCGCGATTACCCATGAATTCGACGAGCTTGCCGAGGGAGATGGCCACGGAAAGATGCGAGTCGCTGTTCTTCGGATGAACTCGCACCGCATCCCGGGAGTATTTCAGCGCCAAGGCGCCCTCCGCCTTGCGATCCTCGTCGGACTTGATCTCGGTCATCAGATCTCCGTGCTGCTTGGCAATCTTCACCAGGATGGAAGCGCGGTTGGGACGCAGCTTGTCCGCCTCGGTGTAGGCGGCCAGCGCCTCGCGGGACTTGCCATCTTTCTCCAGGCTTTCCGCCTTCGCGACCCATTCGTCGGCGTCCAGCGAGAGCGCCACCGGCGCGGAAAGGGCGGTGACGGCAAACAGGATGAGAAGCGTTTTCATGGGATCGGGGTTTCCGGTTTCTCAAATAGATAGTGGGAAACGATCCACTCTTCGCCGCCACGATAGCCCCACAACTCGGCGCAGGCCATGAAGAACACACGCCAGTAGACCCACCAGCGGCGTTCGTTTTCCGTGCCATAGGTTTCACGGATCAGCGGCAGGAGTTCGTCCTTCGCCTGGTCCATACGGACGAGCCAGGCTTCGGAAGTCTTCTGATAGTGAATTCCGGAAACGTGCCAATGGGCGGCGATGCGGAGGTCGTCCTGAAAATAGAGCAACAGGTCATCCGACGGCATCTGGCCGCCGGTGAAAAAATAACGGGCCATCCAATCGTCATCGCCGGATGCCTCGAAGTGATAGGCGTATTCGCGGTGGGTGAAGATGTGAACGAAAAGCGCACCGTCCGGCTTCAGCCAGCGGGCGACGCGGCCCATGAGGCGCGGGTAGTTTTTCATATGTTCGAACATCTCGACGGAAACCACGCGGTCGAAGATCCCGTCCCCTTCCCCTTCATAGTCCACCATGTTCACGGTGCGGACCTGGACATTGGTGATGCCGCGGGCGGCGAGGCGCGCCTCGATGTGCTGCCGCTGGGTGCGGGAGTTTGAAACCGCGATGATGTTGGATTTTGGAAAATGTTCCGCCATCCAGAGCGTGAGCGATCCCCAGCCGCAGCCGAGTTCGAGGATCCGCTGGCCATCGCGCAGGCCCGCGCGTTCGCAGGTCAGCTCCAGCATTCGGGCCTCCGATTGGTCAATATCGATAACGCCGGGTTCCCAATAGCCTGAGCTGTATTTCATGTGCTTGCCGAGAACGCGCTCGAAGAAGCGGGTGGGCAGTTCATAGTGCTGCTCGTTGGCCTCGTCTGTCGCGATGGCAATGGGGCTCTCGCGCAAGCTGGCGATGTGGTCCGTGAGCAGAGCCTGCCGGGCTTCGCAATCGTGTTTTTCGAAGGGCGCGAGTGTTGCCGCGAGACGGCGGCGGATGCCGAGGCGGATGAGGGAATCCGGCAGGACACCCTTGGCCAGAAGTTCGTCGGTACTGATCATGGTTGAACGGGCTTGCGGGGAGGGAGGGGAATGAAGGCGCTCGTCTGGCGCTGGTAATCACGGTAGGCATCGCCCTTGCGGGCAAGGGAAGCGGCTTCCGTCGGCGGGATGCCGGTGACACGGAGCAAAAGGAAAAGAATGAGCGCGGGCGCGTGGATGGTCGCCCAGCCGTAATCGGAACCACAGGCTAACAGATAGAAACCCAGCCAGATTACGGATTCGAAAAAGTAGTTGGGATGCCGCGAAAAGCGCCATAGGCCGTCGCTGCAGACTGCCTTGGAATCCCGGTTACGCTTCTTGAAAACGGACATCTGGTGATCGGCAAGGCCCTCGCCCGCGATTCCTGACACGGCGACGATCAGGCCCAGGGTTTCCCAAACACCCCATCCACCCGCATCGCGGGCGATCATGAGAAAAGGCAACGCCAGCACCAGGACGGAAAATGCCTGGCCTTGGAAGAACCAGAAAAAGGACCGCCCTTCCCTGCCCTTCCATACCTCACGCAGTTTTGCATAGCGGGCATCCTCTTCCGGATGGGCACGGCGGATGCGTGCCTGGAGATGTCCGCCCAGGCGGATGCTCCAGAACCCCACCAGGATTCCCGCGACCCATCGCTTGCCAGGATCTCCATCGGCCGTCACAAGCCACCCGGCCGCCGTCAGTCCGATCGAGACAGCCCACACGGCATCGACCAGCGAATAGTTGTCCACCTTCCACGCAACCACCCAGGCCAAGGCAAACAGCAGGGCCATCGCCACGGCCGCCATGACAACCATCGAGATCATGGCGTTTGCTCCTTTCCTGCGGGAATCCGTGAACGCGCCGCGCGCAAGGCCGGCGTCACCGAAAACTTGATCAGGAGCGCCAGCAGCGGAGCAACCAGGGCCCAGGCGGTGACTCCGTGCCAAGCCGCCCAGCCGAAATCCATGGCAAATCTAAAGGGGTCATCCTTGAAGCGGGCAAGAAGTTCAGGAATCGAAAACCGGATCAGTGGGGCGCCGTGAAGATACTCTCCCATCCGGATGAAAACGAGGATCAGAATGAGATGAAGGGGATAAACCAGCTCCTTGAAAATCTGCATGACCGGTTGATTCAAGCCCAGCCCCCAGCCCACGAGGAGGCAAAGCAGCGTCGGGGTCCCCATGATGGGAAAGATGCCCAGGACCACCCCCGCGGCGATCGCCCACGCGAGCTTGTCCGGCGTCGATCCTTTGGCGAGTTGCGCCAGCACCGGCCGGATGATCCACCTCCGCCACCACGGCGGACGCGGGTCCGTCTCTCCTGTGGCCACCCCGGTCATTCCCTTCCTTTCCCGAAACCATGATGAAGCAGCGGGTTGTTAGGCCGCGTGTATACGGCTTGCACCACCGACGTGTTGCGCGTGGCGAATGCCGCCTCGCAATACTTGAGGTAGTAATTCCAGGTCCGGATGAAAGATTCGTCAAAACCGAGGGCTTTGACCGGGTCCAGGCGCTTGTTGAAATTCCGGTGCCAGGTCGAGAGGGTAAGGGCGTAGTCAGCCCCGAGGTCCTCCAGGTCATGCATGAAAAGATCTCCGGTTTTCGCCAGGACTTCGTTCACCCGGCCGACACTCAGGAGCAGGGAACCGGGAAAGATGTGGCGTTGGATCCAATCGACCCCCTTCCTGAGGCCCTCGTAGGCGCAATCCGGGACCGTGATCATCTGGACTCCCAACAGCCCGTGAGGGGCCAGCACCTCGTGGCACTTCGCGAAGAAGGGTTCATGAAATTTGTCCCCGACGGCTTCCAGCATTTCGATGGACACAATCTTGTCAAAGCGCCCGGTGACCTCGCGATAGTCCTGGATGCGGATCTCAACGCGATCGCCAAGCCCCTCCGCCTCCATCCTCGCACGGGCGTAAGCGGCCTGTGCTTGGGAAATGGTGAGGGCGGTGATGCGGCAGCCATAGTTCGCGGCGGCGTGGGAGCAGAAGCCACCCCATCCACAGCCGATCTCCAGCACATGGTCATCCGGCCCGATTTTCAATTTCCGGCACAGGGCATCGTATTTGCCCCGCTGGGCATCTCCGAGCGACTGCGAGGCGTGCTCGAAGCGCGCGCTCGAGTAGGTCATGCCCGGATCAAGCCAGAGCTGATAGAAATCGTTGCCGAGGTCATAGTGCTCCGCGATATTGAGCCGGCTGTTCTCCACGGTGTTGGACCGTTTCAAGTGGCGGAACCAGTGGATGATGCCGAGCCAGTTCACTCCCGGCAGTTTTCCGGAGGCGGTTTCCGCGCCTTGAATGGCGGCAACGTTGAGTATGAACCAGGAGATCACCGCGGCGATGTCTTCGGTGTCCCAAATCCCGTCGGTGTAGGCCTCGCCCAGGCCGATGTTCCCGTAGAAGGCGCAACGCTTGAAGAAGGAGGCGTCGTCGTGGATCCTGACACGGGCCGTGACAGGGCTCCCCGGCTTGCCGAAATAGCGGACCCGGCCATCCGCGTGATCCAGGCGCAACCCGCCCACCGGCATCTTCTCGAGGAGATGGATGACCATCCGTTCGGGCAGATCGCGGAAGGGGTGCCGGCTGGATTCGCGCGGAACAATCTCGGGGATCGGATCTATCAGGGTGATGTTGGCATTCATGGCGGGAAATCGCGGGGTCGCAGGACATCCAGTTGCGCCTCAAGCCGCTCGCGCTTGCGGAAGTAAGGCACCCCCCGCAACCACAGGAGCAGGGCATGCCAGTGGATGAGCCCGATGATTTTCAGGGAAAGAAGGGGATACTTGATCGCACAACCCAAAAGCGCGCTGTTCGTGAGCGGGCGAGACACGCCGCGGATGGAACTGGTCAGCACCTTGCCCTCCGCATCGAAATCATCGATGTTCACGCGCCAGTCATCCCCGGGAAGGCCCAAGCGGAAATCAAAGAAATCTCCCGGGTCGGAAAAGGGCGAGACATAGAAATCCTTCGGGAGCTTCCGGCGGAGAAAGCCATCAGCCCCCTGGGCGTCTACCTGATAGAGCTTCATTTCACGGTAGGTGTTCACCACCTCCGCCACCGCCAGCAGCGGCGCGCCGGCAGCGTCATCCACATAGTAGAAGGAAACGGGGTTGAAGCCATAGCCAAGCACCCGGGGAAAAGTCACGAGACGCACCCGCGCACCCGTCGGCAGGTGGGTTCCCTGGCGGGCAAGCCATTCCGTGAGGTTGGGCCGGATGCCGCCGGCCAACCCGAGATCGATATGGTCGCGGTCATCAATCGAAAAGAGATTGAACCGGTTGTGCCCCAGACAGGGGTGCTGCGGAAGATCATCCAGGTCCACCTCCAGCATGAAGACCCGGTAGCGGAAGGACCGTTGTCTGGGACGCAGGCGATGGTGCATGACCTCGCATTCATGGATTCTCGCGCTCATGACCAAGGATCCTCCCCGCAAACCGATTCACAAAGTTTCCACGCGGACCAGAGGCCGTCCTCATGAAAGCCATGGCGTTGCCAGGCCCCGCAGAAAAAACGGCCGGTCTCATGACCCGCGGCATGCAACCCGCCGATGCATCCCTGGGTGGCGATAGCTTTCAGATCGAACAACGGATGTTCATATTCCATACGCCGGATCACCTCCGCTTCGTCCGGTACCGTGGAAGGATTGATGGAGACGTAATAATCGTGACGGTCGGAAACCTGCTGGAGGCTGTTCATCCAATAATGGGTGGAGTGCCCGGCCTGATCGATACGGTAGTTCCACGAGGCCCTGCAGCGGCGGGTGCGTGGCATGAAGCGGCGGTCGCGATGGAGGATCGCCGTGTTCTTCTGATAAGGAAACGCGGACAAGATGCGATGCTCCAGCGCCGTCGGTTTTTCCAGCAACCGCAAGGCCTGGTCGGCGTGGGCGGCAATGATAACCTTGTCAAAGGCATGGCTCGCGCCGCCTTCGAGAATGACGCGGTTGTCATGGGTCACGGCCTGCACCGGAGCGTTCTTCCGGATGCGGGAGGCAAAAGGTTCGGAAAGCTTGCGCACATATTCCCGCGAGCCTCCATGGACGGTCCGCCACGGATGCTGTGTGTCGAGACCGAGAAAGCCATGATTGTACCAGAACCGCAGCAGCGTCTCCGCCGGAAAAGCACGGATGCGGTCCGGGGGTGAGGACCAGACGGCAGCAGCCATCGGCAGCAGGTACCATTCAAGGAAATCCCGCCCGTAGCCACGGGTGCCGGCGTAGTCCACGAGTGAAAGATCCGGATACCTGGGCATTCTGACCTCTTCCACGGCTTCCCGGTTGAAGCGATCGATCTGCAGCAACATCCGCCAGAAACGCGGCCTGACCAGGTTCCGGCGCTGGCCGAAAAGCAGGTTAAAACCGCCGCCATTGAACTCCACCCCGTCGGGGAGATGCTGGACACTGAAAGACATGGGGGCCGACTTGGTTTCCACCCGGAGTTCCTTGAACAAGCGGGTGAGCAAGGGGTAGGTCACCTCGTTGTAAACCATGAATCCGGTATCCACCGGCACTTCGCGATCGCCTTCATCCGCCATCACCGTGTGCGAATGGCCGCCGGACCGATCGTCTTTCTCAAACACAGTGATATCGTGGCGGGGATGAAGAAACCGCGCGCAGGCCAGTCCGGAGATTCCCGCGCCCACGATTGCGATCCGTTCACGTTTCACAGGGCCTCCCGCGTTTGACCATCGTTCGGCAGCCGTCGGCTCCCCTCCTCGATGACCCGCGCGGGAACACCTCGCAGGTCCCAGATGATTCCCAGCCAGGACATCAGCTTGAGGCCGAAATAAGTGGGATCGATTTCCCACCAGCGGAAACCTTGCCGCGTGGAATGGGGATATCGGTGGTGGTTGTTATGCCATCCCTCACCGAGGGTGATGACGGCGAGGAGCAGGCTGTTCCGGCTGTCATCATCCGTATTGTAGCGGCGGCTTCCCCAGACATGGGCCAGGGAATTGATGAAGAGGGTACCGTGAAGTAACACCGTGGTGCTGATGAAGAAGGTCCACACGAAAAACTGGCCCATGGTAACCCCGGTCCGCGGAAAGAGATGCTCCAGCAGCGCACCCGTACCAAGCATGACCACGCCATAGGCCAAGGGCACCACCTGGTCGAAGCGGTTGAGAAAAACCAGCTCCCGGAACTTCGCCAGATCCGGAATGTTTTCGTACGCCGTCGGGAAATTCCTCGCGGAAGTGAGCCACCCGATGTGCGACCAGAGAAAGCCGGTGATCACCGGCGAGTGGATGTCCTCCTCGTGATCCGAATGCTTGTGGTGATGCCGGTGGGTCGCCGCCCACCAGAGCGGACCGCGTTGCATCGAGCTGTTCCCCAGAACCGCGAAAAGAAACTGGACGAAACGGGAAGTCCGGAAGGTCCGGTGGGAAAAATACCGGTGATAGAAACCGGTGATGGCGAACATCCGAACCCCATACAGGAAGATGGCAGCCAGCACGGCAATCCAACTTGCGCCTACCCAGATAACCGCCGCGCATCCGAGATGGAGAATGATAAAGGGAATGGTCCGGCTCCAATCCACTTTCTCGGGGAGAGTCTCGCGGGGTGGCAGGTTTTCGCTGCCATAGTCCGAGTCCGCCCACTGGGCGAGAAAGAGCAACACCGCGTGGGTCCGGTTGCGGGCCGTCTGAGAGGACTTTGTAGAGGAACTGCTCATTCGAGTCGTTTGCGGATCACGGAAATGATTCCCCCGGCTACCGGCAGCCTGCCAAAAAACGCCTCTCCGGAATCCCAGAAATCCTGGTGCAGGACCACCTTGCCCTCCGCGTTGAAGCGGACCTGGCTGATCCCGATGGAGTGGACCGGCCGACCCTTGTCCAAGGCGGGAGCGGAAACAACCATGGTCCAGCGCACATAGTGGTCCGGACCCGAGCGGGAGACGTCGTCGATGGTGACGTGATATTCCTTCATGGCCTCGCTGGTCTTGAGGAAGTAGGCCTCGATCTGCGCGGCACCGCGGCGCGTGACGAGGGTGTCGTTCAGGAACGCGTCCTCCGCGTAGGTTTCCCGGGTATGCGCCCGGATGTAGGCGGGATCGCTGATCTTTGTCAGGAGGTCCGTGAAACGGGTGATCGCGGCCTTTTCCCCAGGGCTCCCCGGAGGCGGGCCCTGCTGGCCCTGCTTGGCAAGCTCGGCCCGATAGGCGGAAACCGCGGCCTCGGTCTTGCCGGGGGTTCCACATGAACTCAGCAGAAGACCGGTCGCTCCCAGCGCCAGGATCATCCCGGCCGCGAAGGTGGTTGCGGGGTGGAAGAGGAGGGACGAGATCATGAACGGCAACATGACCGTGATCGATTCCCCCGCAAGGGGTGATTTCCAACGGCCTACGGGCCTCGAATAACCCTATTAGGGAACTTGCTCAGGCAGGTTCCCCCCGCCCGGGACCGAAATGGAACACCGGTTGACACCGAGGGATCCGCATTCCCTTCCGCGCCCATCCGTGGTCCCGCTTCTAAATCCGTGGCGCTTTGCCTACCTCACGACCGGCGGCGCGAAGGGCTGTTCCGAAACGACCCAGTCCTCGTTCTTGTCGGTGAAGGTTCGAAGCGTGTATTCGCTGGGGATCAGGGCGACGAGCCAGCCATTTGAATCCCGCGCGAGCGAAACACCGAGGGAAAGCGCGGGCCGCGCGTCGGGGGCAAGTGGATCGCCCTCCTTCGGCTTCAGCCACCGGGCCAAGGACCAGCTCGCGTTCTCCAAACGGGTTTCCGCGCCGTATTCACCATCCAGGCGGTATTGCAACACCTCGAATTGCAGCGGACCCACCGCGCCTAACAAGGGAATCTGCGGCCCTTCGTTGTCGAGCAACTGGAACTCGCTCGCCACGCCCTCCTTGAGGAGCTGTTGGAGGCCATCGCGGAAACGCTTGTACTTCGCCGTGCTCTTGTTGTGCAGGAAGGCGAAGCACTCCGGCGCGAAGCGCGGGATCTCGTCGAAGGTGACGCCCGGCTGCGAAGACAGCGTGTCACCGATGAGCAGATCGTAGTTTCCCACCAAACCCACGACGTCGCCGGCGAAGGCATCATCGACGGTCTCGCGCTCGCGGGCGAAAAGGCGCTGCGAGTTGGCAAGCCGAACTTTCTCGCCGGTCCGGCCGTTCAGCACGTTCATGTCCCGCTCGAACTTGCCGGAAACGATCCGGACGAACGCGATGCGGTCGCGGTGCTTCGGGTTCATGTTCGCTTGGATCTTGAAGACGAAGGCGGAAAATTCCACGGAGGCGGGATCGATCATCGCCCCGGTGCTGCCGCGGGGAAGCGGCGGCGGAGCGAGCTCCAGGAACCGGTCCAACAAAAGCTGCACGCCGAAGTTGTTGGCCGCACTACCGAAAAACACCGGCGTGAGTTCCCCCGCGAGGACTTTCTTGATATCAAAGTCCGCACCCGCGCCTTCCAGCAGTTCCAGCTCGTCACAAACTTGCGCGTAGGTC
>CAXTTX010000012.1:0-23803 GCA_964247045.1 uncultured Verrucomicrobiales bacterium
GGGAGTCGGAGCAGATGGAGTTTTTTGGCGGGTGAGGGGGGACGGCTCCTCCCTCAAATTGCGGCTTGGAATCGGAAATTTTGACACCCGGGCGAAGTTGGCTATGGTCCCCGGCGTTCCCCCGAAACACTTTAATTTCCCACATCATGAGCGAAGCAACCGTCGAAAAACACACCTTCCAGGCCGAGATCCAGCAGCTTCTCGATCTGGTGGTCCACTCCCTCTATACCGACAAGGAGATCTTCCTCCGCGAGCTGATTTCCAATGCCTCGGACTCCATGGAGAAACTCCGCCACATCGAGGCGACGGAGAAGAACGTGCATGATCCGGCGCTGCCGCTGGAAATCCACATCACCACGGACGAGGAAGCGAAGACGATCACCATCTCGGACGCCGGCATCGGCATGAATCGCGAGGAGTTGGTCCGGAACCTCGGGACCATCGCCCACTCCGGCACGAAGGCCTTCCTGCAAAACATGAAGGACAGCGGCAGCACGCCCGGCAACATGATCGGCCAGTTCGGTGTCGGCTTCTACTCCGCCTTCATGGTGGCGGACGAGGTGAAGGTGTATACCCGCAGCTGGCGTGAGGATGGCGAAGAGCTTGTCTGGATCAGCGATGGCAAGAGCGGCTATGAGATTGAGGAAGCCCCCGGCCAGACCCGCGGCGTGAAGATCGTCATGCGCCTCAAGGAGGAACTGGGCGAATACGCCGAGGAGGCCCGCCTGAAGCACCTGATCCGCACCTACAGCAACTTCGTGGGTTTCCCGATCCTGCTCAATGGCACGCGCATCAACGAGGTCGAGGCGCTGTGGCTGAAGAACAAGTCGGAGATCTCCGAGGACGAATACAAGGCATTCTATCAGTTCGCGGGCAAGGCCTTCGACGAACCCGCCTATCGCCTCCATTTCAGCGCGGATGCGCCGATCGCCATCAACGCGCTGGTCTTCGCCCCGAGCGAGAACCCGGAGCGCATGGGCTTCGGCAAGGTGGATGCCGGCGTCGCGCTTTATTCCAAGAAGGTGCTCATCGACGCCGATCCGAAGGGCCTGCTGCCTGACTGGATGCGCTTCATCAAGGGGGTCGTCGATAGCGCAGACCTGCCGCTGAACATCTCCCGCGAAACCATGCAGGACAGCGCGCTGGTGAAGAAGCTCAACAGCGTCATCAGCAAGCGGGTGATCAAGATGTTCGAGAAGGAGGCCGAGGCTGATCCGCAGAAATACCGTGGTTTCTACAAGAAATTCGACCGCTTCTTCAAGGAAGGCATTGCCACGGATTACGCGAACAAGGATGCGCTGGCGAAGCTGCTGCGCTTCGAGACCTCGCTCACCGAGGCGGGCACCGTTTGCAGTTTCGGAGATTATGTTTCCCGCATGAAGGACGGCCAGGAGTCGATCTATTACCTCGTCGGCGGCAGCCGTGAGCAGGTCGAGAGCAGTCCTTACATCGAGGCCTTCAAAGCCCGCGGCCTGGAGGTCGTGTATTTCACCGATGCCGTGGACGAATATGTGGTCGAGTCGCTCGGCGAGTTCGACGGCAAGAAGCTCGTCTCGATCCGCCACGGCGGCGTGGAACTGGAAGACCACTCGGCGGAAGGCGAGGCCCTCTCCGAGGAACAGACCGCCGCGCTTTGCGACTTCCTCAAGGAAGAGCTTGGCGACCGCGTCACCTCGGTTTCCAGCGGCAAGCGCCTCGTCGATAGTCCGGTGATTGCGCTCGTTCCGACCGATGGACTCAGCCCGCAGATGCGCCAGATGATGCGCGCGATGGACGAGAACTTCAAAGACGACGTGAAGGTGGAACTGGAGATCAACCCGCGCCATCCGCTGGTGAAGAAGCTGTCCGAGGCGAAGGATTCCAATCCGGAACTGGCCAAGCTGGTTGCCATGCAATTGCTGGACAACTCCCTGATCGCGGCCGGTCTGTTGGAAGACGCGCGCGAAACCGTCACCCGCATGAACAAGCTGATGGAAAAGGCGATGGGCTGATCAGCCGGGTTCTTCAAGTTCCCACTGCCAGACTCTCCCGTCTTCCGGGTGATCGATTTCCCCGGTCATCCGGAAGCCCAGTTTCGTGAGAATCCGGGTTGAGGCGTTTTCAGCGGGCAGGGTCTGCGCGATCACCTTGGGCGGCGTGTCATGTCCGCTGGCGATCCCGACGAGTTGCCCGGCCATCCAAGTCGCGACGCCGCGGCCCTCGTTGCCTGGAAGAGTGAAGTAAGCGATCTCCACCTTTCCTTCACACGGAGGTGTCTTGAACGCGCAGGTCCCGACACATTCATCCCCGTCGAAGGCAAGGTAGCCGGTCCAAGGCTCCTTGTAGCCGTTTTCCCGGTAACAGGCCATCATCATTCCGCAGACTTCGCGGACGATTTCCGGAAGCTCCGTGGCTTCCGGGATTCCGTCCTGCGGGATGGGGTCCAGTCTCATGGTCATGCAGGTTCGCCGTCGGAAGGCCGCAGTGATGCGCCGCAATTCCAACAGGTATCGAAATTTCCCGGGCTGCTTTCCCCGCAGGAGGGACAGGCAATTTCAGGCGGTGCGGCCTTTTCATCGGCCCTCAGGTGCTCGCGGATCAGTTGGACCGCCCGCTGGTAATCCTCGTCATTGAGGACGCAAAGTGCCGGGTAAAATTCCGGGATCTGGATCTCCGTCACGATCAATGCCTCGTTCCGGATAAAGGTCGGAATACCTTCGTTTTCGAGAAGCGTCTTGAAGAAGGCGACGCGGGTAAGTTCCTGCTCGCGGAAGAGTTCTTTCATGGTGTGGAACAGGATTAAGATCGTTGGAAAAGTGTCCGGGCAAAAAAATGCCCGGCTTGTCCGTGAAGACAAGCCGGGCAGGGAAGAAGGATTACTTCGAGGAAACCGGAGCCGGGGAAGGAGCCGGAGCTGGCGCGCTTGGGCAGCAGGAAGCGACGGTGAAAGCAACGGCAGCGGCGGCAATAAGGAATTTAACGGTTTTCATGTGGTTGTTCGGTTGTTGGTTCTCTGCATCCGCGTCGGTTTCACGGGATGACTGGCACCATCACTAGCAGTTTGCCTTGATGAATCAAGTGCTGATTCTCCCAAGAGTTTCAGCCTGAACGACCCCGGAAACCGGCTCCGTGGGGCGGGCGGCCTCAGGCGGCGTCCTGATCGGCGCGCTTGCGGCGGATGTGCGGCGGGCGTTCGCCCAGCACCACCTGACGGTTGATCGTCACCGACTCGATGTCATCGCGGGAAGGAACGTCGAACATGACCTCCAGCATGATCCGCTCGAAAATCGAACGGAGGGCACGGGCCCCGGTGCCGCGGCGGACCGCTTCCTCCGCCAAGGCGCGCAGGGCGTCGCGGGTGACGCGCAGCTTCACGTCGTTCATGGCGAGTTGCTTTCCGTACTGCTTCACCAGCGCGTTCTTCGGCTCGGTGAGGATGGTCATCAGCTCGTCTTCCGTCAGCTTCCTCAGCGAGGAAATGACCGGCAGGCGGCCGATGAATTCCGGAATCAGTCCGAAATGCAGGAGATCCTCAGGTTGCACCCGGTCGAGAATGTTCAACGCGGGATTGTCCAGATCTTCCAGGTGGTTTTCCGAATGGAATCCGAGGGTATTGCTTCCAAGGCGGCGGCGGACCATGTCCTCCAGGCCAACGAATGCCCCGCCGACGATGAACAGGATCTTCTCCGTGTTCACCTGGATATACTCCTGTTGGGGATGCTTGCGTCCACCCTGCGGCGGGACGTTGCAAACGGTGCCTTCCAGAATTTTCAGCAGGGCCTGTTGGACACCTTCCCCGGAAACATCGCGGGTGATGGAGACGTTCTCGGTCTTGCGGCCGATCTTGTCGATTTCATCCACGTAGATGATGCCGCGTTCCGCGCGGGTCACGTCGAAGTCCGCGGCCTGCAGCAGGCGGAGGATGATGTTCTCCACGTCCTCGCCGACATAGCCGGCTTCCGTGAGCGTCGTCGCGTCCACGATGCAGAAGGGAACATCCAGGACGCGCGCGAGCGTGCGGGCCAGCAGTGTTTTTCCGCATCCCGTGGGACCCAGAAGCATGATGTTTGACTTCTCGATCTCCACATCCCGGAATTCATCCCCGACCTTCGCCTGGTCCTGGCGGAGGCGTTGATAGTGGTTGTAAACCGCCACCGAGAGCACTTTCTTCGCGCCTTCCTGGCCGATCACATGATCATTCAGCTTGGCGAGGATGTTGGCGGGAGTGGGAATTTTGAACCCCGGTTTTTCGGCCGGGGTCTTGCCCTTGCCCGCCACGCCGCCCAGTTCCTTTTCGAGGATGTTCGCGCAGACGTCGATGCACTCGTTGCAGATGTACACACCGGGACCCGCGATCAGCTTTTTGACTTCCGAATGGCTCTTTCCGCAGAAGGAACACATCGTGAGATTGGAGGCGCGGGCCATGGGAGTGAAAGTGGGGTGTGGAGTGCGGGTGCACCCCGTGAGCGTCAGGAGTCCGATTTTTTGTCTTCGATCGCGGCGATCGCGTCCGGGAGTTGCTTGCGGCTTTCCAGAACCTTGTCCACCAGGCCGTAGGCCACCGATTGCTCGGCGGTCATGTAGTTGTCACGGTCCGAGTCGCTTTCCACCTGTTCGATGGATTTGCCGGTGTGATGGGCGAGGATGCCATTGAGACGTTTCTTCAGGTTGAACATGAAGCCGATGGTTCGCTCCACGTCCGAGGCCGTGCCCTGGGCACCGCCGGAAACCTGGTGGATCATCACGTGCGAGTTCGGGAGGCAGAAACGCTTGCCCTTCGTGCCCGCCGTCAGCAGCACCGAGCCCATGGAGGCCGCGATGCCGATGCAGTAGGTGTTCACGTCGCAGGTCAGGAATTGCATCGTGTCATACATCGCCAGACCCGCGGTGACGGAGCCACCGGGGGAGTTGATGTAGATGTGGATGTCCTTCTTGGGATCCTGCATCTGGAGGAAGAGCAACTGGGCGATCACCGAGTTTGCCACGAAATCATCGATCGGCGTTCCGATAAAGATGATCCGGTCCTTGAGCAGGCGGGAATAGATGTCGAACGAGCGCTCGCCGCGGCCGTCCTGTTCGATCACCACCGGCACATAATAGCTGTTGCGCGGGGCGGTCATGGAAGGGGATGGGAAGTTAGTCATCGAGTGTGGCGTCATTTGATTCCACGACATTCGCGTGCTCCACCAGGAAGTCAATGGTCTTGCCGATACCCATCGAGCTGCGGATATTCGCGATCCGGCCCTGGCGCTGCATGTCCTTGATGAACTTCTTCGGGGCGACTTTCCGGGAGTTGGCGATTTGGACCAGGTGGTTCACCAGTTCGTTGTCGGACACGGTGATGGATTCCTTCCTGGCGATCTCCTGGAGGATGAAATTCGCCCGCAGGTTGGAGAGTGCTTGGGTGCCAGCGCTAGCGAAGATTTCCTCCTGCTGGGACTGGATCTCGTCCTCGCTCATGCCGGACTTGACGCCTTGCTTCACCATCGCGTCGGCTTGGTTTTGCGTTTCCTGGGAGACCAGTTCTTCCGGCAGGTCGAAATCCGACTGCGAGTTGAAATGGGCGACGATCTGGTTGACCTTCATGTCGTCGATCTTGCGCTTGCGCTCGGACTCCATGTTTTCACGGATGATGTCCTTGATTTCCTGCATGGTCTTGCCGGGGGCAAGCTTGGCGGCCATCTCGTCGTCCAGTTCCGGAAGGACGGCTTCCTTGAGTTCCTTGACGGTCACTTGGAAAACGATGTCCTTGGAACGGAGGTCGGCCACGGGGAAATCTTCCGGTAGGGTGACGGTGATTTCCTTGGTGTCAGCGGTGTTGAGGCCGGCGAGTTGGGCGGCGAAGCCGGGCAGGAAGGCCTTTTCGTCCAGACGCACCCAGAAGGCATCGCGGCCGGACAGATAGCCGGCGGACTTGCCGAGGAATTCATCGGTCGGCTTGCCTTCCACGGTCGAGGTGTAATCGATCACGGCGAAGTCGGCCATCGCGGCTGCACGACCTTCGATGTCCTTGAAATCGGCGAAACGCTCTTGCAGCGCTTTCAGTTGGGCTTCGATCTCTTCGTCCGGCACGGCCTGCGGCGGCACGGTCACGGTAACGCCCTTGTATTCGGGAAGCGTCACTTCCGGCGCGAGGGTCAGCTTGGAAACAAAGGTCATGCTGCCATTCGGCTGCGTGGTGACGTCTTCGGGCACGCCGAAATCGAGAACGTTGAGGTGCTCCTGCTTGAGCGCCTCGTCATAGGCCTCGTTGATCAGGGAACCGTTGAGTTCTTCCGTGATTTCCTTTTGGAAACGCTTTTCCACGACGGAAAGGGGAGCCTTGCCAGGGCGGAAGCCTGGCACCTTCGCCTTGCTCGCGTAGCCTTTGACGATTTCGTTGCGCTGGCCCTGGACTTTGTCCGCGGGGATCTCAACGCGAAGGGTGGCGACGCACTTGGGCTGCTTCTCGACAACAATGTTCATGGTAAATGGGACCGACTTTGGCGTCGGGAGGGGCAACCTAGTGGATTCGCGCGCCAATTGTCAAACGAGGCTTCTGTTTTATGAAGGGATCCCATAACGGATTTCCGGGGAAGTGGACACTTCTAAAAACAAATCCGCCAAATCCCCGGGAGTGGGGGAACTTTCCGCTACCCGATTTTCGGAAAGGGAAATCGACAGGTAATAGGATCAGGCAAGGAACATGGGAGCGGGTGGGTCGGAAAAGGGTGGTTTTGGGAGGGGAATGTCCACTTTTGTCTACGATTTCAGGAATGATTTTTGGATGGGGCGGGGGTGCATGTTCAGATTTTCAAGAGGTTATGAGTGATGCCGTTTGTTTTCATGGTGATGGGGGATGTACTCGGAGGATTAGGCAAGAGGGGTGCAAGGGGTGAGGGTGGAAGAGGTGAGACGGTATCAGGAAAAGAAGCTGTTCTCAACTGATGTGGAGACTGCCAATATCGAAATCGCCAGGAGTCTTCGCGGACGGCTCGGGCTCAATGGGTTTCAAGAAGGGGACGCCCTTTAAAATGTGCCGGTTTGCCGTGCCTCAAAAGGGGGCGGTTGGATGGTTATCAGCTGCACTCGTGCTGGAGGACCGCCTGCCAAATGGCGAATGGCGAGGCCCCGGCGTAGCCGCTTTCCATACCGTCGTTGCATTCGATGACGATCCAACGTCCATCCACGGTTTGTGCCAAGTCCACGACGAGAAAGGTGCGGTTCAAGGCTCTTACGGCGTGGCGGGCAACCATGAGCGCTTCGTCACTTTCCGCCGGAGTCCACGAGTATTCGCCCGCCTCGAACCAATAACGACCGGAACCCACCAAATTTCCCTTCCACCAGAAAGTGCGGAATTCGAAAGAGGCCGGGATTTTACCCTTTTGGCTACCCGGAACCGGGCGGAGTTCCAGAAGCTCCCGACACACGAACTCCTGCCAATGGAGGATTGGATCCGAGCGAAAAATGGCCACGGCGTTTTCGAAATCCGCGCGGCCACGGACGATGCTCGCGGCCGCCTGGTGTTTGCTCGTTTGTCGGGCTCCCTTGAGGAACACGGGGAATTCGAAATCCTCTTCGATCTTGGCCAAAGTCGGAATCCGGTCGTACCACTTGCTGCGTGGCGTGTGGTTTTCAATGAGCGGATACCATTCGGGGAGGTGGGAGCAGCGGGAGTGGTCTGCCGGGGAATGCAACAAATTGATTCCCATCTGGCCGCAACGTTCGAAAAATTCCCCATAGTCCTGAAACGCGCCGATCCTCGCGACCGCCGGAATATCTCCCCGCGCTTCAAAGGGAGTCCGGCAATCGAAAAAGGACCTGAAGTCAAAATCGTAGATCGGCACGCCGACCGGGTGGTTCACCATCCAAAGGCGGTTGCTGATGATAAAGCGGTCGAGTTCGGGCATGTTCAACTCAACCTTCCGTAGTGCCGGACCAGTGCCAGAGGCCGGGGTCGAGTTCGGTTCTGGCGGCGGATGCCAAGGCTTCGGGGTCGGCTCCGTCCTTGAGGACGGCGAAGATGGTGGAGCCGGAGCCACTCATGAGGGAGGCTTGGGTTTCGTCGCGGGCGAGGAGCCACTGCTTGAGTTCGGCGAGGAAGCGGTGCTTCTCGAATACAGGTCTCTCGAGATCATTTACCAGCAGAAGCTTGTTAACCTGTTGTTGTGAATAACGAACCCCGGGAAGATCAATCGATTGTTTCCAGCGTTTGTATGCATCAGGTGTGGAGACACCGAAAGCGGGTTTCAGCAGGAGGAGCCTTAATGCTGGTGGAGAGGGAATTGCGTCAATAATTTCGCCTCTTCCCCTACAGCGGGCGGCTCCGGATATGAGAAAGAAATTGATGTCTGAGCCGAGCCGAGCGGCGATTTCATGCAGTTGTTGGGAGCCTAATTTGAAACCGTGGAATTGGTTGAGGCCGATGAGGGTGGTGGCGGCGTCGCTGCTGCCTCCGCCGAGGCCGGCACCGCTGGGAATCCGCTTCCTGAGGGAGATCAAACAGTCGCATGAAACGCCTGAAGCGGCTTCGTAGGCGCGAGCGGCCTTCACGACGAGGTTGGATTGGTCGGCCGGAATTGCGGGGTCATCGCAGGTGAAGGCGAAAGAAGCGGCGGGGGTGAATTCCAAGGTGTCGTGGAGGCCCGGGAGCTTCACCATGATGGTGTCCAGCTCGTGGAAGCCGTCCTCGCGTTTGCCGAGGATGCGGAGCGAGAGGTTGAGTTTTGCCGGGGCGTGGAGGGTGAGGGGATTCATGGCGTGGGGACTCGGACGATGAGCGCCATCAGGCGGCCGGTTTTGCCGAGTTCCTTGCGGTAGCTGTAGAAACGCTCCAGATCGTCGGCCGTGTTCAGGTTGCAATCGGTATAGTTGCCGACGCCGGCATTCGCGGCTTGGCGGCCGATCTCCGCGGCGAAATCGATCTCGTAGTCCGGTGGGCGGATGCAGGGGCTGAGCACGGCGGTCACGTCTTCCGGGCGGGTGCCGAAATTCGCTGCCATCACCCGCAAGGCGTTCTCGAGGATATTGCCCTCCGTGCCTTTCTTGCCGGAATGGGCCAAGCCAATCGCGCCGGTCTTCCGATCCGCCAGCCAGATCGCGCCACAGTCGGCGGTGTAGATCGCCAGGACGATGCCTTGCTGGTCGGTCACCAGCCCGTCGACCCCTGCCACGACCGGCAAGCCATCGGGTGCTATCTTCGTTTCTGGACCAGGAACAACGGCGACGGCGGTGCCATGGACCTGTTCCGCGCGCCACCATTCCGCCGTGGGTCCGGCGAAGTTTCTAACAATATCGTCGTGGATGGGCCGCAGTTGGCCCATTGCCTCGTCACGGTCACCCGTGATGGATAGATCCGGGATCCGCTCGACCCAGCCGGCGCGGACGCCGGGGATCGCGTTCAAGACATCTAGAAAGGGGAACGCCTCCGTCACCGGGGGAGGGTAACGGAGGCGCTTAGGATTCGCCAAGTTGGATTATCTTGAAACGGTTATCCGTCCGTCAGGCGATCGCGCGGCCATGGATGGCCCGCTTCGTGTGTTCGACGGCTTCCGCTTGGTCTTCATCCATTCCTGCCAGAATTCCGGCCAGATCGTTCGCGATTTCATTCCGCATCTTGGAAACCAGTTCGGTTCCTTTCGCGGTGATGCGAACCATGATCTTACGACGGTCTTCCGCTGCGTGCATGCGCTCAACGTAGGACAGTTTTTCCAACCGATCGACCAAGCCGGTGGCGGCTGCGGTCGAATGGCCCATCTTCTTAGCAATGTCGGACATCGTCAGATATTCTTCGCTGGAAAGGTAGGTGAGGAGGAAGAACTGGGGGAACGAGATGTTTCCTTTGTTGAGTTCTGTGGACAGGTTGAGGATGCAGCTCCGTTGCGTAAACAGGACGAAGTCAGCAAGACGGTCCGCATCGGCTCTCACCGAAGCGCCCGAGGCGTTCATTGTTTTCATTATGGCTGGTTGTAGTGTTCATGTTTCGGGACATGTAAGGGGGCACAGCCATTGCGGAGGAGAAGCTACCCGGCTTTCCGGATAGTAATCAACTCTAAAATTAAATTTTTATGGCTGTGTCAGAATGCTCAAGCGGGACGTTTTAAAAATACACAGACGCTAGAGGTTTTGGAAGGAAAGAATTCGCGAAAAGTTAATTATTTTTTTGAACATTTTCGAGAGGAGCATTTCCTTGAACCTGAGGCACTTCCGCCGGAATCGCCGCGGGAGGGGCCAGCGGCTTGTGTTGGGAATAGACCGCGTCTCCGGTTTGCACTTCCCCCGATTGGATGTCCGCAGCGGCGAATTCACCGAGGGATTCGCCGGTGATTTTAAGGTTGGCGGTGCGGTCACTTTCCCCGCGGGTGGTCAGAATCTGGCCTGCCGAGCCTTCCCACTTGCCGTAACTCTGGATGAGAACAAAGCGTTTGTCCGCCGGCACGGTGGCAATCCTGCCGACGAGCTTCGGGCCGGTCGATTCGGGCTTCTTCTCAGGCTCCTTTTTCTTGTCCGCCGCACATCCGGCAAGGGCCAGACACAAGAGGGGCAAAAGGGATGAACCGAATTTCATGCCCCTGACTTTGGCGGGCTTTGCGAAAAAGGGAACCCGGGAATTTCAGTCCGGCAGAATTCTCACTTCATCCGCCTGGATGAGGCGCAACAACCCGCCACTGCTTCTCATCAACAATTCACCGCCGGGAGCGATGCCATCCACCTGGCCGACCTTCAAGCCCTCGTGTGTCGAAAGCGACACACGCTTGCCCGTCAGTACGCAGCGTTCGTTCACGCGCTTGATGACCTCGCTGAAATCCGCGTCGATCTGGTGCCTCCGCACGGCGAAGCGCGCGATGATCGCGCCGAGCACTTCCGGCAGCGTCAACGCCCTTGATCCTTCGAGGTGAAGCGAGGTTGCGATCCCAGCGACCTCCGGGGGAAAGGTGGTGGTCTTCACATTCACGCCGATTCCCACGACCACGAAATCCGCACCCGCCTCGACGAGGATGCCAGCGACTTTCTTGCCGCGGATCCACACGTCGTTAGGCCATTTGATTCCCGCTTCCACGCCGCACGCTTCAATCGCCTCGGCCACGGCGAGTCCGGTGGCGAGCGCCAGCCTGGGCCACAAGGCTTTGGGTTCCTTCGGGCGGATGAGGATGGAAAAAGCCAGCGATTCGCCGGGCGGGGAGAACCATGCCGCGCCGCGCCTTCCACGTCCCGCGGTCTGCCGCTCCGCGAGGATCACCAGGCCATCGGCCGCGCCGGTTTGGCCCATGATCCGCGCCTCATCGTTGGTGGATTCCGCCGACTCACGGGTGAGCAGTCGAAATGGTTCCGGAAAATCCGCGGCTATCGCGTTGAAATCACCGGCCGCCATGGCGTATCAGAGGGTTTCGAAATCCAGGCCGACATCGAGCGCCGGAGCCGAATGGGTCAATGCACCCACCGAGATGAAATCCACGCCAGAGGTGGCGACCTGCCGCAAGGTCTTGAGGGTGATGCCGCCGCTCGCCTCGAACTGGGGCATCGCGCGTTCGCCGCGCATGACCACCGCGGCGGCCATTTCATCGGGCGTCATGTTGTCGAGCAGGATGTAATCCACGCCGTCCATCTTCAGGAAATCATGCACTTGGTCGAGGTTGTCCGCCTCGAGTTCCACCTCCACGTCCGGGCATTCCGACTTCAGCCGGAGGATCGCGGACTGGATCGCCTCGATACCGCCCTCGGCCACGAGGTGGTTGTCCTTCACCATCGCGCGGTCATGCAGGCCGAAGCGGTGGTTCATGCCGCCGCCGTGCAACACGGCCTGTTTTTCCAGCACGCGGTAGCCCGGGGTGGTCTTGCGGGTGTCGAGGATTCTGGCGTTTGTCCCTTTCACGAGGGCGACGTAGCGGGCGGTGAGCGTGGCAACGCCGCTCAGCCGCTGTATGAAATTCAAGGCCACGCGCTCGGCGGTGAGGATGGATCGTGCCGAACCTTCCACGCGGATCGCAAGAGCGCCCGAGCTCACATGGCTGCCGTCATCGACGAGGATCTCCACGTCGAGGTCCGGGTCCACCGCATGAAAGACGCGGGCCGCGAGCCTCACCCCGGAAACCACGCCCGCCTTCCGCACCGCCACGAAGGCCCGCGCGCGGCGGTCCTCCGGGACGAAATAAAGGGAAGTCACGTCGCCGTCGCCGCTGTCTTCGGAAAGGGCAAGTTCGATCAGGGTCGCGGAGTGGTCGTTCATTCAGGGCAGGGGAGGGCAGGGTGGAGCATCCCCGGAAATTTTTCAACTCATTCGCCCGTCACGCTGACGGCGATTTCGCGACGGTGCGGGTCGCGCCGGTGTTCGAACAGGAAAATCCCCTGCCAAGTACCCAGCGTCATGCCGCCGTTCGTCACCGGGATCACCTCGCTGGTGCGGGTGAGGGCCATGCGGATGTGGCTGGGCATGTCATCCGGCCCTTCCAGCGTGTGGATGAACCATGGCGTGTTCTCGGGGACGAGTTTCTCGAAAAACATCTCCAGATCCCGCCGGGCGCTGGGGTCGGCGTTTTCCATGATCACGAGGCTCGCGCTGGTGTGCTTCACGAATACGGTGACGATGCCGGTTTTGATTCCGGACCTGCCGAGGATGGCCGCGACCTCGCGGGTGATTTCGGTGGTGCCCTTGCCACGGGTGCTAACGGAAAATGTCTCGGCGTGGGCGGTCATGGGTTTTCAGGGCAAATGGGGTTTCAGATCCATCCAGGCGCTGCCCCAGGTGATGATCCACGGCAGCGTCAACAGGCTCAGGACGGTGGTGGCGATGACGACCTGCACGGCGATGGCGGGGCGCCCGCCATAGACGCGTGCGAGCATGATGGATGCCAGTCCGGCGGGCATGGCGGCCTGCACGACCAGCACCTGCCGGAGTTCGGGGGACAGCGGCAGGTATTTCGCGACGCACAGCATCACGAAGGGCGTCAGCACGAGCCGGTTAGCGACGGAGCCGCCGACGACCCGCCAGTTCGGCTTTTCGGCGGTGAGCATGTCCATCATGGTGCAACCGGTGATGAGGATCGCCACGGGAAAGGCCCCGGAGCCGATCAGGGACATGGCCTTTCTAACTGATCCCGTCACCTTGTCGTCGAGTCCGAGCGCGACGAGCAGCAGGCCGATGGTCACGGCGATGAGCGGGCCATTGACGAGCCGCCGCCAGGAAAAGCTGCGCTCGCCGCTCAACATCATCACGCCGACCGACCACATGGCCGTCTCCACGCCGAGGTTGTGGACGAACAAAAGGGCCAATGATCCGGTGCCCCAGAGGATTTCCACCATCGGCGCGGCGGTGAAGCCGAAATTCTGCGCCCCCGAGCTGAGGGCGAAGGTCCGCATGCCGGTGCCCTTTTCCAAGCCGATGATCTTTCCAATAATCAGGCCGATGCCGATGCCCACCATGATCATCGCGAAGCCGATGACGATGGCCCAGAGCACCACCGAGCCGCTCCGCAAGACCGAACTGCCAAGGATCTTGTCCAGCATGAAGCAGGGGAGCATCACCCAGTAGACGAGTTGCATGACCCCTTGGTCATTCTCGGTCTTCAGGACCTGCGTCCGCCGCAGGACCACACCCGCCAGCATGAGCAGATAGACCGGTAAAACGGAGGCAATGGCGGTGCCAGGCGAAATCACCGGCCCAGTCTCCGCGTGTGGGCGGGGGCTGCAAGCCCATTCCGGGAATCATGGGTTCCTCGAAATGGGCTTAGGCAAGGCGGCGCGTCAGCTCGGGGCCCTGGCAAAAGGGAATTGTGCGGGCGTTATTCCATCTATTTCCGGTCTTCCGGGTGCAGGATCCGATGGGGAAGGAACCGGGAAGACCTCGAAGCGTCCGGCAACGTGGAGATGGTGCTGGCGGGAGACGCTCGTCCGGCAGAACGCGTAAACGCGTCACAACGAACGAAGAGGGGTGCGCGCCGCTTCAGTTCGGCGCGCTGGAGAAGGGATTGGCGGTGTCCCGTTTTTTGATCTCGGACGGCATCCAGGTCCAGGGAGAGACGCCCTTCTGGGTGAAGACGGCGATGCCGATCACGCCGACGTTGCGGGTTTCGCCATGACGCATGTTGGAATAGGAGTTGGCCACGCTGGAAAACTTGAATGCGGCGACGGTGCTCTGGCTGGTGCGGAAGCCCTCGATCTCGATCGTTTCGCCCGGATTCACGACATAGCCCTTCTTCCCGTAGGAGGCACGCTTGCCATCAATGACGTCCAGCCCGTCCACGCTCGCGACGATTTCCAAGGCGCTCTTGCAGCGGTTCTTCACGTAGATCGAGTAGGTGCCCCCGGACTCGCCGGCCACCAACCGCCGGCCGTAGTAGCTGCCCGAGAGGAAACCGGAGTATCCTGCCTTATAAGTCGGCAGAAACCCCATCCGGCCTTTCACTCCCCATTCGACAAGGTCGCCAGCGGCCGTCTGCAAGCCTTCGACCCGTATGCGCTCTCCATCCATCGCATCCAAGCCCTTCTTGTCGTTGTAATAGACAATGTCCGTGCCAGCGGGCTTGGAAGAGGCCCGGGTGAAAGCTTGCCGGGAAAATTCCGACCTCTTCTCCTGGCCCCATCCCGTGGCGAGGCCGGGACGCTCTTCCTTCGGCGGGGTAGACCGGTCCGGGTTGTTCAGGATCGCGTCGATGTTGTTGCGGTTGATGGCCTGATCGCCGGAGCGAATTCCGCCGATTCTGGATTCAGCCGGCGCCGGCATATTGCCCTGGGGGGGCACCCCCGCGCAGGAGAAAAGGAAGGCGAAGGCGAACAATACTGCGAGGGGGCGAAGCATGCGTAATTTCATGGTGCTGGAAAAACAGCATTTAAAACCGGACCCGTCAAACATTAAATGCATAAAAAGCAGCATTTAAGTTGCGGTTTTTCCAGCATGTGGCATTTTCGGGCCGATGAAACGATTGGAAGACGGCCAGGTTTCCCGCCGGGAACGACAGGTGATGGACATCCTTTTCCGCCTTGGCAAAGCCACGGCGGAGGAGGTGCTGAACGAATTGCCTGACCCGCCGAGCTATTCGGCGGTGCGTGCCCTGATGGCCACCTTGGAAACGAAAGGCCTCGTAAAACATGGCAAGGACTCGCGGCGCTATGTCTATCAGGCCACGATGCCGGAGAAGAAGGCGAAGCGCTCCGCCCTGCAACAGTTGATCGCGACCTTTTTCGAAGGCAGTCCGGAGAAGCTCGTCGCCTCGCTGCTGGACCCGGAAGACCAGAAGCTCAGCGGCGATGAAATCGCGCGGATCCGCAAATTGATTGATGAAAAACAGGATTGAATCCGTCTTCCTATCTGACGGTGGCTCCGAAACGGCAAACCCTTGAACCTTATTATCCCCACCATGACCGCGATGATCGTCTTTTCCGCGTTGGCCGCGCTGCTGGTATATCTGGCCGGGCGGGGCGACAAGGCCCGGGACCCGCGCCTGACGGTGCTGGCGCTCGGTTTGCTGGCTGTTTTCCCGCTGTTGTGGCTGCTTTTGCCGAAATGGGAGTGGTTGCCAGCGAGTGAAGCGGCGGGTGGTTTCAGCGCTGCGGCGGAAACAGGGGTGGACTGGATGAAGGTGCCGGGTGGCCTCTGGGCCGTGGCAATCGTGATCGCCGCCACCCGCCTCGGGCTTGCCGCACGGGGGATTTCGCGCTGGAGGAAGATCGCGCGGAAAGTGGGGGTGGAGGACGGGGTTGAGATTCTTGCCCTGCAAGGTTTGAAGGGACCGGTGGCGGCTGGTGTGATTCGTCCGGCTGTTTTCGTTCCGCTTGCGTGGGAGACCTGGACGGAAGAAACCCGCCGCATCGTCCTGGCGCATGAGCTTGCCCATCATCGCCGCCGAGATCCGCTGTGGCGCTGGGTGGCGGAAATCGCCTGTGCGGTGAATGTTTACAATCCGCTCGTGCTGTGGATGGCCCGGAGGCTGGCCCTGCAATGCGAGCATGCGTGCGATGCGGAGGTGTTAGGCGCGGGGATTCCGGCTAACAAGTATGCGCGGCTCCTTTGTGATTTCGCGGAGTTCCGTGCACCCGCAGGTCCGGTGCTGGCGATGGCGGTTGGCCCGACGCTGGAGGCGCGCGTGCGAAGGCTGATGGCGCGTCCCGCAGGCAAACAGGGGAGCGTGGGTGTGATGGTTCTCATCGGCATGGCAATTGCTTTTGCGGGAACGCTGGCTTCGGTGGGGCGCGCGATGAAAGCGGACGGGCCGATTGCCCATCAGGAAGTGGAAATCCGTTCGGCAGCAGATGCTTTTCCCGCGAATGGGGAGCCGGATGGCGTGGCAGGGGATGAGGGGCCACAATTTGCGACGCCGCCGTGAGATAAGAAGATCAGTCCGACGACGGGCTGCGGCGCATGGATTTTTTCTGAGAGAGGTTCCGCTTGTCCGCGACGGAGCGCTTCTTCGAGTTCCTTGAACGCGGACGGTTGGTGCGCCGCATCTTCTCGATGGCCTGGGTTTTCGCGATCGCCTTGCCGTCGCGGATGGCCTCGAGTTGATCGCACAATTCGCGGCGGGCGAGGTAGCGGTTCATTTCCCGCGAGCGGTCCATCTGGCATTTGATGCAGACACCGGTGGGCAGGTGTTTGAGGAAAACGCAATTGGATGTCTTGTTGATTTTCTGGCCACCGGCGCCGGAACCGCGGACGAATTTCTCCATCAGCATCCCCTCGGTGATGCCGAGCGCGGCCATCCGCTCTTCCAGGGCGGCGGTTTTCTCGGGCGTCACGGGGGCTTGCATGAGGATAGGATATCATGCTTCGCGGCGCGCGGGAATTCTTGTTTATAAGCCGGAAACCACTTGACCGGCTGCTGTCTCCCTCCGTATGCCATTTGCCGATGTCGAAGTGGATGCATGCTGCCGGCCGATGGCTCCTTCTGGGGCTGTTGCTGGTATCCATGGGTGGCCACCTCGTCCTCGTGCAGACCGTGGCCTGGAGCCGGATGCTGGTGGATTACTCCAGCGGCGCCTCCTTCAAGGAAGCGGTCGTGAAGACCTTCGATGGCGAACACCCCTGCGCGATGTGCAAGGTGGTGAAGAAGTCCAAGTCGGAGGAGGATAAGAAAGCGCCCCTGCTGAAGGCGGAGATGAAGATGGAAATCGCGCTGGCCCCCGCGGTCACGGTGCCTGCTCCGAAATTCATCGATTGCGAACCGGTGGCGACGGCTTATTCGGGACGTTATGTGGAAGTCTATCTGGCGCTGCCGATGCAGCCGCCGCGAGGGGTGTGATTTGTCGGCTGGCCGTTGCCGTGTTCCGATCTTGTCCGGTAAAGCCGGAGGCTATCCATGCGCTTGGTGTGTGATTGCTGTCCGGTGTGAACTGCCGAGAGGCTGTCCGGAGTTCAAGCTTCAGCTTGTTCTTTGGAGGCCATGCCAGAACTGATGGCCGAAGCCCCATTTGAGGCGGAGAGCCAGAGGTCCTGCCGCAATTCTCAAGAGCAAGCTGAAGCTTGAATTGTCTGAGGGCTGAAATCCTTCGGATGGTTCCGGACAGCTAGCCCTGGCAGGAAGTCGGATACCCGTCGGACTCTGCATCTCACTCACGTCTCCATGACGTATGCCCTCAACGCGCCAACGCGTGCCCATCCCCACACATCTTTCCATTTTGAAAAATTCATCACCTCGCAGGGGCTTCACGCTCGTCGAGCTGCTGGTCTCGGTCGTCATCATCCTTGTTCTCGCCACCGCGCTCGCGCGGGTGGGGCAGGGGATGCTCGACCGTGGACGGGCGGTCCACTGTGCCAAGAACCTGCGCGAGATCGGCGTCGCGACGATGGCTTACGCCAGCGACAACAACATGACCCTGCCGCAAACCTCGCACCAGCGCGGCGGCAAGTCGTGGACCCTGACCCTCAAGCCCTACATGGAGGCCAGTGCGAAGGTGATCCCGGACTTCAAATGCCCGGATGACCGGGACTCCACGCGGACCTATACCTACCTGATCAATGATTTCCTCACTCCCGCGCCCGCGGGTGCCCCGGATCTCAACTATTCCTACCTCGCGAAGGTCAGAAGTCCGGAGGCCGTGATGATGTTCGCGGAGGCGGCCGCTTCCAACAAGAACTCGGATCATTTCCATTTCAGCGACTATCGTGGCGGGAAGATTCCCGCCGAGGTGTTCGGCTATCAGGTGGGTGTGGAAGAGCACGCCGGGAAGGCGAACTACCTCTTCGCGGATGGCCACGTGGAAACGCTGGGGTGGGGAGAGGTGAAGGCCCGCCTCGCCACGGACGGATCGCCCTTTGTCGATCCGTCCGTCCCTTGAAAACCAAACTAACAACCTACATGCAAACCTTCAAAACCATTCTATCCGCAGCGCTCTTGTTTCAAGCGGGCACGTCCATTATCGTGGCGCACGATCATTTCGCGGCTGGTATTCATGATACCAATGGCAACGGCCAGCCCGACGCGGGCGAGCCCTTGGCCTATCAAGGTCCGGATCTAGCAGGCCGGATCTTTCACCTTCTGGCACGCCCCACGGGCTTCCGACCTATCCAACGATGCGGCGGCTACTACATGCTCGACGAAACCGCGCGCACCCTCTTCCCCAACGACGCGTTTTCCTTCACGGCCCTTTCGGACGGTCAGGAAGAAGACGCATCCCCGGGCCACCCCCATACCGGTGCCTACATCTGGATGGAGATCACCGGAATCTCGGGCCCCCCCGGCGCGAAATTTGGATTTTGGGAAGCCGGCCGATCCACTTCCCACGACACGCCAACGGTTTCCTTCGTGGCGAACCAGCCCACCGGGAATTTCGCATTCGTGATCAGCACGGGATACGACGCCGCGGACCAAGATCCCTTCGGCCACATCCACGGGCGTGCCTGGACGGCTGACAAGCCGGGCGAGTATCAAGTCCGTTTCCGCTTTGTCGATCTCAGCACCACCGGCCCCGGAGACGGGCCGTGGCATGCGCCGAGTTCCGAATTCACCCTCCACTTCCAATCGGGGCCGGATTTCACCCCTTCCTGCAAGCTGCTCGACGGGACCGGATGCGTCCTCACGTGGCCCAGCAGGATGGGCATCTGGGAACCTTATCAGACAGGAGTCGTTTTCCGGATACTCCGGACCACGAACCCCGAGACGGAACCCTGGAGCCAGATCGGGTCCGTGACTGGCACCACCGCCGAAACGGCGACCTTCACCGATCCTTCCCCTCCTCCGGGCAAGGCTTTTTATCGCTTGGCCTATGACCGGGCGGAACCGGAGCCCGAATAGACAGGTTATCCCCCGGAATGATCCATCCTCCAAACCCACGAAACACGACACTCATCCATTTCCCATGAAACTGAATCCCATGAAACTGACATCCATCACATCCCTCATCGCGCTCTTCCTGGCTTCCCAGTCCGGGGGGCACACCACCTACGGCGGCAGCGTCCGTGATCTCGGAACGGTCACCGGTGCCGACATCCAGCCCTACTTTAAGAGCATCACCAACCAGACCGTCACTTCCGATTTAGGTTGGGCGGCGGGAACCTCTCCCTTGTTTGGCGATGCCCACGACATCAAGGCCTACCGTTTCACCCTCGCGGAAGCCGGCCTTGCGACGATTTCAGTGAGTTCCGCCAACCGCGGAAGCGGTCTGGGAACATTTTATCCGGCATTCTCGCTCTACTCGGGCTTGCTCCACACGAACGGCATCTCGGACTATGACACGGCGCTGGTCACCCAGCAGTATCTGGCGACCTTGGGAGATCCGCAGCCGCGCAGGGGTGCCTTCGACGCGCTAAACACGTGGAAAATGGGGAATGATGCGGGCGAGCTTTCCACGCTGACCTATTTCGGCAATGCCGCGGATGGCATGTCGGCCCAATATGGGTCGGCCTCCGGGATCAATGGCGACGGCCTGGCGGATGGATCGGTCATGATGTCGTTCTGGCTGCCAGCGGGCAATTATTCCCTCATGATCGGCGGGGCGAACGTCTCCGGTGTTGATGAAACGGGGACCTATGGCATCGACGTTGGCTTGAGCGTTATACCCGAGCCTTCGTCCGCCATTCTAACCGGTCTGGCCGCCACCCTCATGTTGGCAAGGCGCAAGCGCGCGGCTTGTCAAGAATGCGGATGACCGGCTATTCCCAAACGAGGCCGCGCGTTCATCCGCGTGGCTTCGTTCCCAGCGGCTACTTCTTCGCCGGCTCCGACGATTTTGGCTCGGACAACTTCGCCTCGATCTTTTCCCTCACCTTTTCCTCGATGACGCCCGCATGGGCGAGCTCCCGGGCGAGGCGCTTTGCCGCCGCGGTTTCGATGTCGCTGGGCGGGCGGGTTTCCGAGCCGGGAGGGCGGATTTCCAGGTTGGCCAGCACCTTGTCGATCCCGGGCGAGTGCGCCGGATCAATCAGCGTGCCGATGACGGCCCGCTTGCCCTGGTCCGGACCCGCGGGGATGGGAGGCAGGGTGCCTTCCTTCATATCGATCAAGGTCTGGAACTCGCCGGTGTAGCCCAGTTTCAGGAAGTTCTCGTAATTCGTCCGGAGGCAGGAGCGGATGATCGTCAGCCTCGGCGGCGGCTCTTGCAGGTCGCTGTCCGTGGCGAAGAGCTTCGCGTCCACGCCAAGACCGCGGTCGATCGCGGTTTCAGGCAGCACGCCGAGGCGGTTCGACTCTGCGATCAAACCAATCGCGCGGATGAGGGTCTTCTTCGCGTCCTCCGCGTAAAACTGCTGGAAGAACGAGCTGTCGCTGGTGATGGACCTCAGCTCGCGGGTGATCGCGGTCTTGCGCTGATAGACCTTGAAGAAACTCCAGCCATACATCAGCGCCACGACGACGGCAATGAGGAAGAGGGCTCGGGTGAGGATGTATCGCGGGCTAGGGGCGTCCATGTTTTAGAATCAGGTCCAGATCGATTTCGCCTTGGGTTCGCGTTGAGCCGGCGGTGGTGTTTCGAAGGTCTTGCGTTCGCGGCAATTGAACAGCGCCTCGTCACGGGTGATGAGTCCCGCGCCCAGCAGCGTCGCGATCGTCTCGTCGATCGTGCGGTTGCCTTCCTTGTGGCCGATTTCCATCAGGCCGACGATTTGCTCCAGCTTGCGCTCGCGGATGCAGTTGCGGATCGCGTGGTTCGGTTTGAGCACCTCGGCGGCGAGTACGCGGCCCTGGCCGTCCGCGCGGGGGATCAGGCGTTGGCAAATGATGCCTTCCAGCGCCCCGGCAAGCTGCGTGATGATCTGCGACTGCTGGTCCGCCGGGAAAACGTCCACGATCCGGTCGATCGTTTGCGGCGCATCCGGCGTGTGAAGGGTGGAAAGCACGAGGTGCCCAGTTTCCGCGGCCGTCAGCGCGATGCGGATGGTGTCCAGGTCACGCATTTCGGAAACGACGATCACGTCCGGATCCTGGCGCAGGGACTGGCGGAGTGCTTTCGGGAAACTTTTCGTGTCGCTGCCGACCTCGCGCTGCTTGATCAGGCAGGACGAGTGCTCGTGGACATATTCGATGGGGTCTTCCAGCGAGACGATCACGCCGCTGCGGGTTTGCGAGATCCGCTGGACCATGGATGCGAGCGTGGTCGATTTTCCCGAGCCGGTGATGCCGGTGATGAGCACCAGCCCCGAGCGCAGGCCGCAGAATTCGTAGATGCTCGAATAGTGGCCGAGGTTTTCCAGCGGCGGGATGTTCTGCGAGATGAAACGGAAGGCCGCCTCCATCTGGCCGCGGGCGAGGTGGACATTGCCGCGGAAACGGCCGACGCCGTTCACCTGGAGCGCGTAGTCGAGCTCCAGTTCCTGTTCCAAGGTGGCGCGTTGGGCCTCGGTGAGCGTGTCGAGGATCAGGTCGCGCACCGCGTTCGGGTTCAAGGGTTCGCCCTCGAAGGGGACCAGCGAACCATTCACCCGCGCGCAGGCCGGGGCCCAGGCGCTGAGGTGGAGGTCGGACCCCCCGATGTTCACCGTTTGACGCAGATATTCCGTGATGTCGCTTGCCATTTCCGTGTGGGGTTATCCGGTAATTCCGCGCATGGCGCGATCAAAATCCTGAGGTCTGGGGCAGGCGGCGCGCGCCACCTCGTGTTCGATGTAGTCCTGCTGCACGGACGCGACCAGATACTCCAGCAGCGAGCAATTGTTCGGGTCGGTCGATTTGGCGAGCATGTCCTGGATTTCCGGCATGCGGTTTTCCAAAATCCAGCGGCGGATGGCGGCCTCGTTCTGCAAATACTCCAGCGCGGGGAAAAGCCCGCCTCCCTTGCGGGGTAAAAGCCGCTGCGCCATGATGCCGATCAATTGTCCCGCCAGCAGGTGGAAGGCTTCCGAGGTGTCCGCCTTGAGCAGGTGCGAAAAGCGGTCGAGCGTTTCGATGACGCTGCTGCTGTGGAGCGTGGAAATCACCAGGTGGCCGGTGGCCGCGGATTGCAGGGCGATGGCGGCCGTTTCCTGGTCGCGGATTTCTCCCAGGAAGATCACGTCCGGACTTTGCCGCAGCGCGGCGCGCAACCCGTTGGCGAAACTGTCCGAGTCCTGCCCGATCTCCCGCTGCGTGAACAGGGACTTCGAATTCGTGAACATGAACTCGATCGGATCCTCCAGCGTGACGATGTGGCGTTGCTGGTTCTGGTTGATCCAGTTGAGGCACGCGGCCACGGTCGTGGACTTGCCGGAGCCCGTGGGGCCGGTAATGAGGATCAGCCCCTGGTGGCGGGACATCCATGACTGGAGCAGGGGCGAAGGCAGGGCCAGGTCTCCCAGCGAGGGAATTTCATTGCGGATCGGCCTGAGCACGGCTCCCAGCCGCCCGAGCGAATGATAGAGATTCACGCGCAGCCGGCCTCCGTTGGGGATGCGCCACGAGACATCCGCCTCATGGCGTTCGGTGTCGACCCCGCAGGATTTCCAGAAGTCCTCCATCACGGCACGGGGAATTTGTCCCGGGTGCAGCGTTACCACGTCGCCCTCGGTGCGGATCCGAGGGGGTTCGTCCTCCAACAGGAACACGTCCGTCGCGGTGCCCGCGAAAGCATCGCGGATGAGGTTGTTCAAGGCGGAGTTCATGGATTCGTGTTGGATCGCGTGGCGCGGCTGCTTTCAGGATTCCTAAGCGACGTTACGGCTGTCTTGAAGCGAAAAAAGCATCCGGGGCGTTAAGAGTCGGTTAAGAGCGTTACAGGAACCGTCTCATGATCCTTCGTGGAACAAGTCGCCCGCCGCTCTCTCACGCTCTTCGGCCAGACGCTCCCGGGCTACTTCCAGATAGTGGGCATCCAGCTCGATTCCCGTGAAACCTGCCAGGCCTTGCCGGAGTGCCGCGACAGCTGACGTGCCGATGCCGAGAAACGGGTCCAGCAACCGGGTTTCTTTTCCCCTGCCATGCAAACGGATGCATTGTTCCACCAGGGCCACCGGAAAGGTCGCGGGGTGGGGACGTTCCTTGTTCCGCGACTGGATCGTCTCGTAGGGGATGAACCAGGTGTTGCCCCGGCACCGCAGGTCCTCGCCACCGGTGTGGCCCCAGCGGGCGATGTTCGACTTGTCCTGATAGGGAACGCCCGCGCCCCTGCGGTCCATCTCCACCTTGCCGGTTTTCGTCAGGTGGAACACATACTCGTGGCAATCGTTGACATAGCGCTTCGAGTTGATCGGCTTGAAATGCCCCGCGCTGATGGATTCGCCTGCCCGGGTTTCGATGGTGATGGATTTGATCCAGTGGAAGGTGTTCTGCAGCGTGAACAGAGGTTCCGGCCCATCTGTTAGCGCCAGGATCAACTGGTGCGGCATCAGCGGATTCGCGGGGGCCGCACCCACGTTGAGGAAAAATGATCCATCGTCCGCCAGCACGCGTTTCACTTCTGTCGCCCATTTATGGCACCAGGTCAGAAACTCGTCCCGGGGTGCGGT
>CAXTTX010000012.1:23813-26721 GCA_964247045.1 uncultured Verrucomicrobiales bacterium
AACTTTTGTAATTGATGCCGAGGTTGTAGGGCGGGGAAGTGACCACGAGATCCATGGACCCTTCCGCCAGCCGGGGAAGCATCTCAACGCAATCTCCCCCGATGAGATCCATCGAACTCACGCGTGGTGCAGCAGGATCGAGTTCGCCGCGAAGTGATCGGATAGAATATCCGACACGATCACCATCGGCGTTCCGGGGCGGACCAGTTCTTCCTTGAGCAACAGTTCACTGACCTTCTGGATCGTGTCCTCGATGTTGGAGGCAAATGAGAGTTTGAAGGCGCGGACACCGCGTGTCAGCGAAAGCTGGCGGCACACACGCTCCGTCGGCGTGAAGGCGTAAAAGCCGGAGGTCCGGGGCCGCAGCATCGCCAGGTGGTTCGCCAGCACGCCGCGGCGGGTCAGCACCACGATCCGCGCGTCGGGCAGGGAGTCCGCCAAGGTCACCGCGGCACGGGCGGTTTTCTGGCGCTCGTCCCTGAGCAAGACGCTCTGGCCGAAGCCGTGTCCGCCGGAACGCTCGATCCGTGAGGAAATCCGCACCAGTGCTTCCACGCAGCGTTCCGGATAACGTCCCACGGAGGTTTCGCCGGAGAGCATCAGGCAGTCCGCCTCCTCGTAGGCCGCGTTCATCACGTCCGTCACTTCCGCGCGCGTCGGCGTCGGATTCAAAATCATGGATTCCAGCAACTGCGTCGCGACGATGACCCGCGTGCCGAGCTCGTGGCAACGCTTCACGATCCGGCGTTGTAAAATCGGCAATTCCTCGAACTCCACCTCGGTGCCCAGGTCGCCCCGCGCCACCATGATGACGTCCGCCGCGTTGATGATCGCGTCGATGTTGCGGATGGCCTCCTGGTCTTCCACCTTGGCGACGATCTGCGCCTCGCCTTCCAGCGCCTGCATGGCCGAGCGCAATTCATCGACGTGCGCCGCATCCCGGACGAACGAGCCCGCGATGTATTCCGCATCGCACTCGACGGCCAAGGCCAGATCCTTGTGGTCCTTTTCGGTCAGCGCCGGCAGGTTCAACCGCACGCCAGGTAAATTGATATGGCGGCGGGAGCCCATCGTCCCCGGTGTTTTGACATAACAGAGAATCCGTTCCTCCTCGACTGTATCGATGCGCATCAGCAGTGCGCCGTTGTCCACCACCAGCGTGTTGCCCACGCACACGTCACCCATCAGCCCGTCGTAGTTCACCGTGGTGGAAAGGGACACCGTTGGTTCCGCGCCCACCTTGCGGAACTCCACCACGTCACCCTCCAGCAGGGCGTAGGGTTTCTCCAGGTCGCCCGTGCGGATCGAGGGGCCGGTCAGGTCGAAAAGCACCGGGATGTGCACGCCGCGCTGGGCCGCCTGGTTGCGGACCCGCTTCGCCATCTCCGCTGCCCACTCGTGCTTGGCGTGGCTCATGTTGAGCCGGAAAACGTTGGTTCCCGCGTCGATCAGCTTGCCGATCATTTCTTCGGATTCGGTCGCGGGCCCCAGGGTGATGATGATCTTCGATTTGCGTGACATGGCGTTCGTTGGCAGAGGGCACGCTGTCCGGCGGGCCTGTCCCGGCACGAGACAACACCGCCGCCGCTCCCGGGGCAAGCCGCGATGCTCCCGTCCTGCCTCTGAAAACAAGGTTGCATTGGAAAATACGGCCTGCTTCCACCCTTGTCCCCGGAGCCGCCGAATTTCCCCCCGGCAGGCTTTACCTCGTGCCTAATCCGCGTAGCCTTCGGGGCAAACAGGGAATGACGTCTGATTCTGAAAAGCTCGATACATTGCAGGCCGTGGAACTGGCCGAGGGCATCGAAATCCGCCTCCGCATGGCCGGGCCCATGCTTCGGGCGGGGGCCTACATGATCGATTTCCTCATCCGGGGAGCCGTCCTTTTCGGCCTCGGGATCGCGATGCAGATCGCGGGCATCGCCATTGGTGACAAGGTGGTTGGCGGAGTGATGCTGCTGGTCTGGTTCCTGATGGACTGGCTCTATCCGGTGTTTTTCGAGTCCGGCAAGCGGGGTGCCACTCCCGGCAAGCGGGCGATGGGCCTGCGGGTGGTGCAGGCTTCCGGTTCGCCCATCACCCTGGGCCAGGCCGTGGTGCGGAACTTCCTCCGCTTCATCGACTGCATGCCCTTCCTGACCTATTTTTTCGGGCTGGCCAGTTGCCTCGTCACGAAACGCTTCCAGCGGCTCGGCGATCTCGCCGCCGGAACGGTCGTGATTTACGACCGCGTCCCTGTGATGCCGCTGATCGCCGCACCACCTCCCATGGCGGCGGTTCCTTTGCCGGTCGGCCTGACGGTGGATGAAATGCGTTCGCTGACCCTCTTCCGCGAGCGCGCCGGGCTGTGGTCGGAAGGCCGCAGGGTGGAAATCGCCGACCAGGCCAGCGCCCTGAGCGGTGCGACCGGCCCGCGCGGGGTCAGCCGCCTGATGGCGATGGCCCACTGGGTCCAGGAGAAGATGGAAGGCTCCCTGAAAGGGCGGCCCCTTCCCGCGGGTACCGCCCAGAAACCCGCCGAGTCGGCGGCGGGCAGCTTCGAGCAGGCGAACGCGGCCCGCTGGGCGGAGTTCCAACTGCTGGTGAACGGCCTGGAATCCCGCAAACCCGTTCCAGAGGCCTCGAAATTGCCCCGCTTGTTCCGTGAACTGAGCCTGGACCTTTCGCTTGCGGAATCCCGGATGTACGGCGCCCGCCTCACCGAACGGCTCAATGAACTCGTTATCCGCGGCTATGAACTGATCTACCGCACCCGCCGCGGGGGGTGGGAGAACTTTGTCGCCTTCGTCTCCGGTGGTTTCCCCCGCGCCGTCCGCAAGGAGTGGCGCTTGTTCTGGCTCTGCAACGCGGTTTTCTGGGTGCCTTTCTTCGCCCTCCTGCTTTCCCCGAACCATGACATCCGCTGGAT
>CAXTTX010000012.1:26731-27691 GCA_964247045.1 uncultured Verrucomicrobiales bacterium
CCGTCCCCCTGTGCGACATCCAGGCCCAGTACAAGGCGCTGCAGCCCGAGATCGATGCCGCCGTCCTGCGCGTGCTCGGCACCGGGCAGGCGATCCTCGGCCCGGAGGGGATGTCATCCATGGAGGAAATGTATGCGGGCAAGGAAGAGCAGATCAGCCACCTGAGGTCCGAGTATGGCTCGAACTTCATGATGTTCTGCTTCTACATCTACAACAATGTCGCCATCGACTTCCGGATCTTCGCCGGGGGCATGGCCGCAGGTGTGGGAACCCTGTTTTTCCTGCTTTTCAACGGCCTCCAACTCGGGGCGTCCGCCGGTTACGCGAACCACGCGTGCAACCCGGAATCCTTCTGGTCCTTCGTGGCCGGGCATTCCTCGCTTGAGCTGTTAGGGATGATCGTCGCGGGGATGGCGGGCATGCGGCTGGGCCTCGCGATTCTCAATCCCGGCCGGTTGCCGCGCGTGAGGGCGCTGGTGGAGGCGTCGAAGCAGGCGCTGCCCTTGATCTACGGCGCGGCGCTGATGACGGCGATGGCCGCGGTCGTGGAAGGTTTCTGGTCCGCGCAGCCGCTTCCCTCCACCTTGAAATACACGGTGGGCATCATCGGTTGGATCTTGCACGTGATCTATTTCACTTACGCGGGAAGGAGGGCCGGCCATGCGCCTTGATACCGTGACGGCGGAGATCCGCCCGCGCAGCGACTGGGAAGCGGTGGATCTGGGCTTCGCGCTGGTGCGGCGGGATTTCTGGCGCTGCATCGTCCTGTGGTGGCTCGCGATGATCCCGCCGATGGCGGTCGCCACCTGGTTCCTGTGGCAGCATCCGCTGTGGCTGACCTTCGTGTTCTGGTGGATCAAGCCCGCCGGCTCGCGGATGGTGCTGGTGGAACTCAGCCGCCGCTTGTTCGGTGAACAACCGGCATGGCGGACGATCTGGAAGGAGATTCCACGCGCCTGG
>CAXTTX010000013.1:0-10586 GCA_964247045.1 uncultured Verrucomicrobiales bacterium
GACGAAGCGGGCAGCAGGTTCCATGATACACGGTCGGTGTCGGAGACATCCACGTTGCTGATCGCCACCGCCAGCGAGTTCAGGCGATCCGCCGCGATTGCCTGGTGCCCTTGTTCCAGATGCCAATCCGCCAGCGCCTTGAACGAGAGCGCGGCTTCCCGGCTGGCGGGCGTGCGATCGACCGGAACCCGTGCGAGCAATTCATCCGCTTTCTGGAAATCGCCGTCGTTGAGAAGAACCGCCGCCCTTGCCACAAAAGCTCCGGACTCCGCGCGTTCGCGCAACTTCGCCTCGTTGGCGCGGGCCAGTTCCGCTGCATTCCTCAGGCCCGCTTGCTGCTCGCGGGCCTCCTTTTCCCGGAGAAAAAGATATGTCGAAGCGCCGAAGCCCGCGAGGATCGCTGAAACGGCGATGGCCCCGGCGGCGAAAGAAGCACGGTTTCTCTTCACCATCTTCGCCATGCGGTAGCGCCGGCTGGTGGGGCGGGCCAGGACCGGTTCCTCGTTGAGATAGCGCACCACATCCATGGCCAGCCCGTTCGCGGTTTCGTAACGGCGGCCCCGGTCTTTCTCCAGGGTCTTCATCACGATCCAATCGAGATCCCCGGAGATGGTGGGACACAGCCGGTCCCCATCCATCGCCCGCGCCGAGGCGATCTCTTCGAGTTCGCCGATCGGCAGGTTCCTCAGCAATTCGGAAGGTGGAAGCGGTTCCTCGCTGCGGATGATTTCCCGGATCTCATCCACCGTGCACTCCTTGAAGCGGCTCAGGTCGTAGGGCGGGTGTCCGGATAGCAGCTCATACAACAACGCGCCGAGGCTGTAGATGTCGCAGCGGGTGTCCGCATCCATCCCGCCATCCGCCTGCTCCGGGCTCATGTAGGCCGGTGTGCCGATCAGTTGCCCGGCGGCCGTGAAGGTCAATTCCGCCTCGCGGTGCTCCCCGGTAGCCTTCGCGATTCCGAAATCGATGACCTTCGGGATGACGCGGTTTTCCCGCTGCCGCACGAGCACGTTGGACGGCTTGATGTCGCGGTGGATCACACCTTTCTGGTGCGCGTGCTGGATGGCTTCGCAAACCAGCACGAAAAGTTCCAGCCGCTGGCGGACTGACAGCCGCTTGTGGTCGCAGAACTCGGTGATCTTCTCGCCGTCCACCAGTTCCATCACGAAATAGGGGCGCCCGGCACCGGTGCTTCCGGCATCCAGCACACGCGCGATGTTCGGGTGGTCCATCAGGGCCAGCGACTCGCGCTCGATCTCGAAGCGGGCGATCACATTCTCCGTGTCCATCCCCAGACGGATGATCTTCAGCGCGACCTTCCGTTTCACCGGATGGTGCTGCTCGGCCAGGTAAACCACGCCACACCCGCCCGCACCGATCCGCTCGATGAGCTGGTAAGGACCGATGGTGGCTCCCAGCCGGCTCTCGTCCACCGTGTGATCTTCCACGTTCACGTCCGGGTATTGCGTCGCATCCGGGGCAGCGCTCATCTCCGGCTGGAACTCGAAGAAGTCCTCCGCGTCGCGCATGATTTCCAGCAGTTCCTCCACCCGCTTCCGCATCACCTCGTCCTCCCGGCAGGCGAATGCGAGGAAATCCCGGCGGTCGGCGGCATTGCTGAAGCCGGAGGCCGCGGTGAAAAGGAGTTTGTCGATGGGAGCACTCATTTCCGGCCGATCTTTCTCAACCTCCGTCTTCACGGATCATCTGGAACAACCTGGCCTTCGCGTAGGCCCAGTGGCGTTCGACGGTACGCTCGGAGGAACCGTCCATGGACGCGATCTCCCGGTTGGTGAGGCCGCCGAAAAACTTCAGGGAAATCACTCGGGCGCTTTCCGGGTCTTCCTTTTCAAGCCGATCCATCATTTCATCGATCAGGAGGATCCGGGTGTCGAGGGAGGTGTCCGCGACGTCCAGATCGTGAAGATTGAAAACCTCCTGCTTGCTACCCCGCTTGAGGCTGGACTTGGCGCGCGCGCGGTCCACGAGAATACGGCGCATGGCGAGGGATGCCGCGCGGAAGAAATGGGCGCGGTCGCTCCAGGAGCGCTCTTCCTCACCGGAAAGGCGGAGCCAGGCTTCGTGTACCAGCGCGGTGGCTTGCAGGGTCTGTCCCGGGCCCTCCCGGGCAAGACGGCTGGAGGCCAGGTGTCGCAGCTCATCGTAAACCAAGGGAAGCAATTCGGACGAAACGGGCCGTCCGTCGCCGCTTGCCCGTTCCAAAATCTTGGTCAATTCGTTCAAAGTGGATCCCGGTTGAATTCTCGGCGGGTCGGTTGGGCCAATGGGTAGTGGCTCCCCCGCGTGATCAGACCATTTTCTAGCCCGGTTTTCGGGCGGAGCAAAGAAGAGAATATTTGCCCCCCTAATAATGGCGGGTGCGGGTCCGGGAATCCGCTTCTTTGGAGTAATGACAAAACCCTCCAGCGGCGGCACCGGCCACACAGGCCGGTATCTGCCTGACTCCACTTTTGCCACGTCGTTTGGAGAACGACCGGGCACCGGCCGGTCCGGCAACAAGCGCGGCTGAGACCGCCACCAGAGATCCGTAACAGGAGCATTTGCTCCGGGGTCTGAATGCACGATGAAGCTTCATTTTCAACATTTTCTGCCCGCGCTGCTCCTGTCCCTGGGACTCGCATGCCATGGCGCCACCGTGCTCGATCCGGCGGCGGAGGAGGACGAGGCCCTGGTCCCGGAGCCGAAAGCACCTGCCAACAGCCTCCACCGCGTGGAGATCCAGAGTGAATTTTTCCCATTGGCCGACGTCCGCCTGCAAGGCGGCCCTCTTGGCGACGCCCAGGAAATCAACCGCCGTTACCTGCTGAAGCTGGATCCCGACCGCATGCTCTCCTGGTTCCGGCGCGAGGCTGGCTTGGAGCCCCTGGCACCGCCTTACCGCGGCTGGGAATCGGAGAAACGCTGCCTGCCGGGGCAAATCCTGGGGTTCTACCTCTCGGGCGCCGCCATGACCGTCCAGGCGACCGGTGACAAGGAACTCCGCCGCCACATCAACTACATTGTCGACCAACTGGCCGCGATGCAGGAGGCCAACAAATCAGGCTACGTGCTGGCCTTGCCGCAAGGCAAGGAACTCTTCCGCGATATCGCCGGCGGACGGATCGAAATTGGTGGCCTGCCTTGGACCGCTTCCCGGATCAATGGCCACTTCGAGCCCACCTATGCGCTTAACAAACTGATGCTCGGGCTTGCCAGGGCGCACGAGGCGACCGGAAACCCGAAGGCTCTTGCCGTGCTCGTGAATTTGGCCGGCTGGTTCGGCCATGAGGTGCTGGACAAGCTGGACGAATCCCAGATCCAGAGCCTGCTCGACTGCGATCACGGTTCGCTCAGCGAATCCTTCACCGACGTTTACCAACTCACCGGCGACACGCGTTATCTCAAGTGGGCGCGCTCCCTCTGCCACCAGCGCATGCTGGAGCCGCTCGCGAAAGGGGATGGCAGGTTCCTCACGAACTACCACGCGAACACCCAGATTCCCAAGTTCACCGGCTTCGAGAACGTCCATTGGTTCACTGACGATGAGCAACTCGATTCCGCCGCCATGAACTTCTGGAACGAGGTGGTGGACCGCCGTTCCTGGGTGATCGGTGGTAACGGCGCGGCCGATCATTTCTTCGACCCCGCCGACGCGGCGAAGTCGCTCCGTGAACAGGCCGGCCCCGAGTCCTGCAACTCCGTCAACATGCTCCGGCTGACGGAGGCGCTGCATCGCTGCCATCCTTCCGCCCACCTCGTGGACTATTACGAGCGCGTGCTTTGGAACCATGTCCTCGCTTCCCATGACCCGGAACGGGGGATGACGGCGTACTACACCTCCCTGCGTCCCGGCACCTATCGCGTCTATGGCGACGAGTTCGACTCGATGTGGTGCTGCACCGGCACCGGCATGGAGGTTCCCGGCAAATATGGCCGGATGGTTTACACCCGAGCCCCGGATGATTCCTCCCTGAGCGTGCAATTGTTCGCTTCCTCCGAACTCACTTGGAAATCGAAAGGCGTGACACTCCGCCAGACCACCAACTTCCCCGCGGAACAGGGCACCACGCTCCAAATGGCCTGCGCGAGTCCCGCGAAGTTCACCTTGTTCATCCGCCACCCCGCGTGGGTCCCGGATGGCGCGATGAAGATCACCATCAACGGCGAGGACGTCGATGGCCATTCGTCACGAGGTTCCTACGCGGCCATCGAACGTGAATGGATGGGTGGCGAGGTGGTGCGCGTCGCCCTGCCGATGCAGGTGCACGCGGAAACCCTCGAGGCGAATGACGGCTATGTGGCCCTGCTCTACGGCCCGGTCGTGTTGTCAGGAGCCTTGGGCCGCGGTGGCGATCTCCAGAAGGAGGATTTTTGGGAAATCGAGACAACGGTGGCGGCCAAACGCATCCCTGAATCCGATGTTCCCGCGCTCATCGGTGACTCGGTGGAGGACATCGTGAAGCAAGTCCGTCCGGTGGAGGGCAAGCCGCTGGCTTTCCGCATCGATGGAAAGGGAGACTCGAATGGAATCGAACTGATTCCCTTCGTGGACAATCATTTCCAACGTTACTCGATCTACTGGCGCCGCCTCGGCGAGGTGGCATGGCGTGAGGAAAAATCAAAGTCCGGAGAAACCGCCCGCACCAAACGGGAACTGGAGGAACGTACCGTGGACCGGATCCTCGTTGGCGACGCCCACTCCGAGGAGACCCACAAGCTGGAGGAGAGCCGTTCCTCCACCGGAAAATCTGCCGATGACAGCCGCTGGCGGGATGCCCGCGATGGCGGGTGGTTCTCCTATCAGGTGAAGGTCATTCCTGAACGCACGCAAACGCTCCGGCTCACTTTCTCGGGCCGGGACGGCGGTGACCGTTCCTTCGACGTGCTTGTGGACGACGAGTTGCTGGCCACCACCACCCTGACTGACACCGGAAAAGATGACTTCATCAACAACGAACTGCCTCTTTCCAAGAAGCTTCTCCGTGGAAAAAACGAAATCACGGTGAAGCTCCATGCGAAGCCCGGCAACATCGCCGGTGGCCTGTTCGATCTTCGCGTGCTGGATTCTCCCGAATAAGGGGGAGGCGGTTCGTTTTCCTTCACCCGGCCCGCTGTGGCGTCCAGATTCCAAACATGCGCAATCACCCGATTCTTGCAACCTGCACCGCCGCACTGATGGCTGGCTCCATGATTCCGGCCGCATCCGCCCAGACTGCACAAACCGCGAAAGCAGGCAAGGCGGCCCACACGTTTTCGATTGGTTCGGAGGCATTCGAACTCGATGGCAAGCCCATCGAATTGCGGGTCGGGGAAATGCACTTCGCCCGCGTGCCCAAGGAATACTGGCGCCACCGCCTGCAGTTGATCCGCGCGATGGGCATGAATGCCGTATGCGCCTATTTGTTCTGGAACTTCCACGAGTTCGAGGAAGGCAAGTTTGATTGGTCGGGCCAGGCGGATGCGGCGGAATTCTGTCGCGTGGCGCAGGAGGAGGGGATGTGGGTAGTCCTGCGGCCCGGTCCTTATGTCTGTGCGGAGTGGGATGGCGGCGGCCTGCCCTGGTGGCTTTTGAAAAAACCGGACATCCAGCTCCGGACCAAGGACGAGGATTACATGCGCGCCTCCAAGGCATGGTTCAAGGAAGTCGGCCGTGTCCTCGGCCCCCTGCAAGTGACCCACGGCGGCCCGATCCTCCTCGCCCAGGTGGAGAACGAGTATGGCTCCTACGGGAAGGATGCCGAATACATGGGCCTGTTGAAGCAGTCCTTGGTCGATTCCGGTTTCGACATCCCCCTCTTCGCCTGCAATCCGGCGGGCGACCTCCAGAACGGCCGCAGGGAAGACCTCTTCAATGTCGTCAACTTCGGCCGCGATGCGAAGAACGCCTTTGCCAAGCTCCGTCAGGTCCAGCCCCACGGCCCGCTCATGTCGGGTGAATTCTATCCGGGCTGGTTCGACACCTGGGGCTCGCCCCACCACCTCGGCAACACACCCCAGTATCTGGAGGACATCAAATACATGCTGGAGCAGAAGGCCTCCTTCAGCCTCTACATGGCCCACGGGGGCACCACCTTCGGCATGTGGGCAGGCGCGGACCGTCCCTTCAAGCCGGACACCAGCAGCTATGACTATGACGCGCCGATCTCCGAGGCCGGTTGGATCGGGGAAAAGTTCAAGCTCACCCGCGACCTTGTCTCGAAGCACCTGCAACCGGGAGAGAAACTAACGGATCCACCGGCGCCCTATCCGGTCATCGGCGTGAAGTCTTTCAAACTGCTGGAAACGGCTCCTGTCTTCGCGAACCTGCCCGCGCCAGTGAAAGACACCGTGCCGCGCAACATGGAGGCCTATGACCAGGGCCACGGCTGCACGCTCTATCGCACCGAACTTCCCGCCGGCCCGGCCGCGACCCTGCAAGTCACCCAGGCGAACGATTTCGCCTGGGTATTCGTGGATGGCAAGCAGGCGGGCGTCATGGACCGCCGCTCACGCCGCTTCTCGGTGAGCCTGCCTGCCCGCGAGAAAGCCACCCGCCTGGACATCCTCGTCGAGGCGATGGGCCATGTGAACTTCGGCAGGGAGATCCACGACCGCAAGGGCCTCGCAGGCCCGGTGAAACTTGTGGCAGGCACCAGTCAGACGACGCTGGAAGGAGCATGGGAAATCTATCCGCTGAAATTGGATGACCCCATGCTTTCCGGACTGAAATGGCAGTCTGCCCCCAAGGAAGCCGCGAAGGGTCCCGCCTTCTGGCGCGGCGAGTTCACCCTCGCCAAACGAGGCGACACTTTCCTCGACCTGGGCAAGTGGGGCAAGGGAGTAGTCTGGGTGAATGGCCGTTGCCTCGCCCGCTACTGGAACATCGGCCCGAGCCAGACCGCCTTCCTGCCCGGCGCTTGGCAGAAGGAAGGCAAGAACGAGATCGTCATTCTTGATCTGCTGGGACCTTCGGAGAACACCGTCGCCGGCTTGGAGAAGCCCGTCATGGACGTCCTCCGTCCGGAACTCGACTTCGCGAACGCCGGCACCTTCGCCGGCAAATTGTCTCTAACCGGATTCAAGCCCGTCCTTGCCGACAGCTTCCCCGCCGGTCCGGAAGTGCGGGAAGTGAAATTGCCGCAACCCGCGAAGGGCCGCCAGTTCTGCCTGGAAACGCTCAATGCCCACGATAAGAAGCCTTTCGCCGCCATCGCCGAACTGGATCTGCTGGATCCATCCGGCAACTCCATCTCCCACCAGACCTGGAGCATCGCGTACGCGGATAGCCAGGAACTCGCGGGCGAAGACGGCTCCGCCTCCAATGCCATCGACGGCCAGACCGCGAACTTCTGGCACACCTCATGGAAAAACGCGAGCCCCGACCACCCGCACCAACTCGTCATCGACCTCGGCGCGGAAACCATGATCGGTGGCTTCCGTTACACCCCCCGCGCCGGTGGCACCGGAGTCGCAGGCCGCATCAAGGACTACAAGATCTACATCGGCGACGACCTCGTGAAGCAACCGGGTCAGTGATGCGCAGCCGGTTTGGTGATGCTCCGCCGGTTTGGTGATGCTCCTCTTCGATCCTGTTGGGATCGCAGATGGTAGCCCGGGGTCGCAATGGGAGCCCTGGCGGACATGGACGGAGCAAAGCGTAGTCAAAGCGAAGCGACGACTACCCCGGGAACTGACATCCAAAGATATTACACCCTGGTCAGGGGTGCCAGAAGACGTTTGCGTCCCCGTTGGCCGCTACGGTAAACGCTGACTTGCGTACGTCAGCCCCACCAAACATCCGTCGCACTTCCCGGCCTCCTATCGGGGGAATTTATCTAACGCCCTCCATCCCCCCGGATACCCCAGCAAAACGGATCCCGCTCATCCAACAACAACGTAGCCTCTGCGTTCACAAACGCCGTGCCCGTGATCACCGGGATCACCCCGCCCTCACTCTTGCGATACGCCGCCGTAAAAACGCTCCCGATGATACTCTCCTGCACCCACTCCTCGCCTTCCGCCAATTCACCATCCGCCGCCAAACACGCGATCTTCGCGCTCGTCCCCGTCCCACACGGCGAGCGGTCATAGGCCAAGCCCGGGCAAAGCACGAAATTCCGTGAATCCCCACCATCCACGGGAGGACCGAACAACTCCACATGATCCACCTCCGGATATCCTTGCGCGTTCACCGCCCGCCGGATCTTTCCACTGCATTCCATGAGTTCCGCCACATTCTCCAGCGACAACTCCAGCCCGTGTTCACCCACCAGGAAAAACCAATTTCCGCCCCATGCCACATCACCGGTGATCTGTCCCATCCCCGGAACCTCCACCGTCACGGATTCCGCCTTTCGGTAACTCACCACGTTCATCACCGAAACACTCCCGTCCTCATGAAGCGTCGCGGTCACCGTTCCCACCGGCGTCTCGATCCGATGTTCCCCCGGACCTATCTTCCCCAGATGCGCCAGCGCCACGACAATACCGATCGTGCCATGCCCGCACATCCCCAGATACCCGACATTGTTGAAGAAAATCACACCCGTGGCGCAGGTCGGATCCTCCGGTTCCACCAGCAACGCTCCCACCAGCACGTCCGAGCCCCTTGGCTCATTGACCACCGCGGAACGGAATGGGTCATAAAGATCCCGCAACAAATGCAAGCGCGAGGCCACCGAACCACCGCCCAGGTTTGGCCCGCCGCCGGTCACCACGCGGGTCGGTTCCCCGCCCGTGTGTGTGTCAATGATGGGGATCCGCTTCACTTGCGCTTCGGAATCTTGGGCCGCGTTTCGATCCCGGTGTGGATGATTTTCAGGACGCGCTTGCGCTCCTCACCCGTGAGCATGAGCCGCGGCGCACGCACCCATTCGGTGCCCAGCCCGGTCTCCTGGACCATCAGCTTGATGTATTGGACGAACTTCGTGCTCACATCCAGGTGCAGCAGCGGGGTGAACCAGCGGTAGATCGCGCGGGCTTTGTCCCACTCGCCCTTGCGCGTCAGTTCCCAGAAATACTGGTTCTCCTCCGGGAAGGCGATGCCGCTGCCCGCCACCCATCCGTCGATGCCGAGGATGCTCGCTTCCAGCGCCAGGTTGTCCACGCCGGTGAAAAGCGCGTAGCGCCCGCCGATCACATTGTGCAGGTCGGTGATGCGGCGCACGTCGCCGGAGCTTTCCTTGATCGCCACGAAGTTCTTCACGTCCGAGAGTTCCTTGAACATCTCCGGCGTCAGGTCGTTCGCGTAGCTGATCGGGTTGTTATACAACATGATCGGCAGCCCGGTGGATTTCGCCACCGTGCGGAAGTGCGTCATGGTTTCGCGCGGGTCGCCTTTATAGAGCATGGAAGGCATCAGCATGATGCCGTCCCCACCCATCTTCTCGACGTCGCGGGTATAGCGGGTGGCTTCGGCCGTGCTCGTTTCCGCCACGCCGCTCAGGACCTTCACCCGGCCACCGACGGCTTCGATCATCGCTTTCATCACGACGCGCTTTTCCTCGGCGGTCAGCGCCTGGTTTTCGCCCAGCGATCCGAGGAACACGAGGCCGTTCACGCCGGAACGGATCAACACCTCCGCGTGGCGGGCAGTGGCGTCCAGGTCCAGCGACTGGTCCTTTTTCAATTGCGTGGTGATGGCGGGGAAAACTCCGCTCCAGTATGGCTTGCTCATGGTTGGTTGGATCAGGGGTAGCTTGTTGTTGAAAATCGTGTCCGTGTGCGGACGGTGGAAAGGATAGATAAAATGATACCGGGGTCTTGGTTCAAAATGACGATTTCATGATGAATTCCATCCTACTGTTTGGCTGGATGATCATTCATCTCCTGGGGATGAGGCTTCGTGACACATCAGGCTGGAAATCCTGGCGGGTGAAACCGGTGGCCGGGTGGAGCAGGCGCTCCAGCCGAAGAGAGCCTGTGCCGCCGCTCCACAGACGCGTCCTTGGCACGATCCCATGCCACAGCGTGTGTGCAACTTCGCGGACCGCCAGCCATCGTGACCTTTCATGCGGCCGAAGGTGACATCCTCGCAGCGGCAAACGAGCGAGTCCTCTTCCGCGAGCGCCTTGACCTCCGGCCGCAAGGAAAATGCCTCGGCCAGCCCCTCGCGGAAACGATGCCAGGTCTCTCGCTTTGAAAGCAACTCAATCGCCCGCGTGTGTTTTCCGGCGGCCGCATAACCCGCGATGCGTCCCTCGATCAGCGCGCAATCGAGCCCGCCAATGCCAACGGGTTCTCCGGCACAAAGCACGTCCTCCACGGAGGTTCCTTGCCAGCCATCGACTTTCGCGAATCCACCGGACAAGGAACAGCCCAGCGCGAGCGCCAGCTCGACGTTCGGCACGAGACCGAATCCGCACGCCAGGTAATCGCACTCTTCGCTCCAGGTCTTCCGACCGTTCGTCAACGTGACGCTTTGCAATTTCCCGTCGCCTTCCGCTTTCACCGGCCAGGTGCCATGCCGGTGGGGCGTGCCTAACAAACGGAACTTGATGCCCACGCCCTGCCGGATCTTTTCCGGATGCTGCAAAAGGGATGCCCCGAATCGGGCGACGGAGCGGAGGTCAGCTTGCTCGGAGAGCGAAACAATCCTGGCCCCG
>CAXTTX010000013.1:10596-13601 GCA_964247045.1 uncultured Verrucomicrobiales bacterium
TTTTTCAATCCATCCGCCACGGCAAGCAACAGCGGACCGCTCCCTGCCACCACCACTCGCTTCCCCTTCACGGGCCAGCCGTTTTTGGCCAGCGCCTGCAAACCGCCCGCTCCCACCACCCCGGGCAGGGTCCATCCGGGAAACGGTAGGAACAATTCACGCGCGCCGGTCGCCAGGATCACTTTTCCCGCATGGATCTCGCGCGGACCGTCGGGGTGTTCTCCCGTCAGCACGCCACGGGCAGGGGAGGCGATCACCGAGGTGCGATCCAGGATCGTGATGCCGCTGTTCCGCACCCGCTCGATCATGCGCCGGGCCTGCGGAACGGTCGGCTTTGCCTGTTGCCCCCGCCAGATCTGTCCGCCCAGCCATGGCGTTTCATCGACGAGGGCCACCGCCTTGCCGCATTCCGCCGCCGCGCACGCCGCCGCCATACCCGCGGGCCCCGCACCCACCACCACGATATCAAAATGGAGAGAGGGTGAAATCATGTCGTACTTACCTCCATTCCCTGCGCGCACAAGATCTGGCAACTCCGCGCGTGCGCCTCGCCATTGATGGTCACGCGGCATTCCATGCAGATGCCCATCCCGCAAAGCGGAGCGCGGACTTCACCGCTGACGGAGCCTCGGAACCTCGTCTCCCCGGCCAGTGCCACCGCCGCCGCGACGATCATCCCGCTGGGAACCACCAGCGGTTGGCCGTTCACGCACACTTCGATGGCTTCACTCATGAACCTCCCCTTTCTGAAAACGCGCCGGGGTGAAAGGTGCCGCGGGAATTGCCGTATCTCGTCCTGTTAGCAAGTCCGCGAGGAGCCGGGCCGTCCCCAGCGAGGTGGTGATGCCCAGTCCCTCGTGGCCGGTGGCCAGCCAGATCTTGTCGCTCGCGATGCTCGGACCGATCAATGGCAGCTTGTCAGGCGTCGCGGCACGGTGTCCGGTCCAGACACGGATCGCGGAAAGGTCGCCAACCTCCGGCAGATAGACCGCGGCCCGGCGCAACATGCGATCCAGTAAAACATGATCCACCGAGGCATCCTCCTCGTCGAATTGCCGCGATGAACCGATCAGCATCTGTCCGGTTTTCCGTGGCTGGATGTTGAAGGCCACCGAATCCTTGCCCATCGAGTGCGCGCTCTTCAGATAGCCGAGTTCCACCAACTGGTGGTTCACGAAACCGGGATAGCGGTCGGTGATGAGCAGGTGCCCCTTTCGCTTGCGCACCGGCAGGCCGGATTCAAGCTCCGGAGACCAGGGACCGGTCGCGTTCACCGAACACCCCGCGGTAATCCGCGTGCCGTCCTCCAACACGACGCCTCCTTCAGGCAACAGTTCCCTGACCGAAATTCCTGTCCGAACCTCCACCCCGAGCTTTCGCGCCTGTTCCAGGAAATAGCCCGCCGCACATGGCGGATAAACCACCGCGTCATCCGGCACCCGCAATGCTCCCGCCATGCCGGGCCTCAGGTTCGGCTCCGCCTTTCGCAGGGCCTGTCCATCCAGCACTTCCACCCGGATGCCGCGCTGCTGATAGTAGGTTTCCTTGCGATAAACCTCCTTCATCTCCTCCGCATCCGCCGCGACCCACAGCGTGCCGCAGGGATCATACTCGACCTCCGCGGGAAGCTCCGCTTCCAAGGCCCGCCAGAGATCCCGCGAGTAGGAGGTGAGCGCGAATTGCGCTTCAGAATCGTCCATGACCACCACGTGACCCATGCCCGCGGCCGTCGTGCCGCCGCCGATGGGGCCGCGCTCCAGCACCGTCACCTTCAGCCCCGCCCGCGCGCATTCCCACGCGCAGGCCGCGCCCACAATGCCTCCGCCTACGATGATGATGTCGTGTATTCCGCCCACGGTTCGCTGCAAGGTGGCAAGCATGCCTCCACCGCTGGCATCCGTCTTGGTTCAAAATGACCACCGGGATGCCAAATCGTTCCTATCCAAATCCGGCCCCGACAAATAGCCTCGGGCCCTATTTCCCATGAGCATGAACATCGCACCCGTTTTGATCGCTGGAACCTGGCAACCCGGAGCGGAAGCAGGCGCTTTCCATGCGGACAATCCCGCCCTCGGCCAGCCCTTGCCGGAAAAATATCCCGTCAGCGGACGCGACGAAATGCGGCGCATGCTGGAAGCCGGAAGCGAGGCCGCCCAAGCCTTGCTCACCACCCCCGGCGAGAAAATCGCCGCCTTCCTCGACGCCTACGCCAGCGGCATCGAGCAAAACTCGGACGCCTTGGTCGAGATGGCCCATGCGGAAAGCGGCTTGCCGAAGTCACCCCGCCTCAAGGACGTCGAGCTGCCCCGCACCACCGATCAATTGCGCCAGGCCGCCGCCGCCGCACGTGATGGCGGATGGCGCCAGCCCGTCCGTGACGAGGCCCGGAAAATCTATTCCCACTTCGCCCCGCTGGGAGGTCCTGTCGTCGTGTTTGGACCTAACAACTTTCCCTTTGCCTTCAACTCGATCTCCGGCGGCGACTTCGCGGCAGCCATCGCCGCGCATAATCCCGTCATCGCGAAGGCGAATCCCGCGCACCCGGGCACCACCCGCCTGCTGGCGGAAATCGCGCTCGATGCGGTCCTTGCCAATGGCCTTCACCCCGCAACCGTCCAGATGTGCTACCAACTGCCGCCTGAACTCGGCCTTGAACTGGTCTCCCACCCCCTCGTCGCCGCCACCGGATTCACCGGCAGCAAGAACGCCGGGCTGAAGCTCAAGGCCGCTGCCGACCAGGCCGGAAAACCCATCTATCTGGAGATGTCCAGCGTCAACCCGGTCGTGATGATGGAAGGTGCCTTGCAAGAGCGCGGCGACGCGATTGCCGACGAGTTCTTCTCCTCCTGCACCATGGCCGCCGGCCAGTTCTGCACCAATCCCGGCTTCGTCATCGTCCCGGATTCTCCCGCCGGACAGGCTTTCGTCACCGCCGTCTCGGTAAAGTTCGCGGCAGGCAACCCCGGTGTTCTGTTAGGAAAGGGCGGTCTTGCCGGCCTGGTGAA
>CAXTTX010000013.1:13611-27646 GCA_964247045.1 uncultured Verrucomicrobiales bacterium
GTGGCGGAGCTGCAACAACACGGCGCTAAATTGCTCTGCGGCGGCAGCCCGGTTTCCGGAGATGCCTATCGCTTCGCGAACAGCTTGCTCCAGGTCAGCGCGGCGGAATTCCTGAAATCCCCGGAAGGCTTGCAGACCGAGGCCTTCGGTCCCGTGGCCCTGCTGGTCATGAGCGGCAGCACGTCGCAAACCCTCGCCGTCCTCAAACACCTGGAAGGAAATCTCACCGGAACCATCTATTCCGACACCACCGGCACCGATGACGCCGGCTACGCCCTCATCGCGCCCGTCCTCCGCCAGCGCGTGGGTCGCCTCGTCAATGACCGCATGCCCACCGGTGTCGCCGTGAGCCCCGCCATGAACCACGGCGGTCCTTACCCCGCCACCGGCCATCCGGGTTTCACTGCCGTCGGCTTGCCTTCCAGCATCCGCCGTTTCGCCGCGCTCCATTGCTATGACAATGTCCGTGCCGACCGCTTGCCCGCAGGCTTGGCGGGGTGAGACGAAAGGGCATTCCGGATCACCGCGGAGGCAAACTTGCCGTCACCGGTTCTCCCGAATACTCCACATCCAGCGTCTTTCCATCCGGAATGGTCTCCACACGGAAGAGCCGCTTTTGAGAAACGGCCGTACGGCGCTCCCTGACAGGACTGATCTGGAGCTTGGATCCGGCGTCATCCCACTCGAACCGCGTCAACTCGGCCACATCCTTGAGATAAGCCTGCGATATCCCGTCATCCTCGTACAGCGTGTAAGAACCGTTGTCGCCGCGATAGATGCGCATCACCAGTGGCTCATCCGTTTTCTCGGCGGTGTATTGCCGCACCGGATCTAGCGGCAGAATCGCTCCCGCGCGGGCATAGATCGGCATGGTGGCGAGATCGACCGGCCGCTTGACGGTGGTTCCTCCTTCGACCGTCTTGCCCGTCCAGAAGTCCACCCAGCGTCCTGCGGGCAAATAAACCTCCCGCTCCGTTGCTCCTTTCTTGAACACGGGCGCAACCAGCAGGTCGCTCCCCCATAGGTATTCGTCGCCGATGGCGCGTGCCCTGGAGTCCTCCGGATAGTGGAGCCACAGCGCCCGCATGAAGGGCAGCCCGCTCGCCCGTGCCTGCCAGGCCAAGGTGTAGTTGTAGGAAAGCAAACGATAGCGCAACTCCGCGTAGCGCCGCACGACGGGCTCGATCGCGGGGTTGTTGAGTTCCTCCAACGAGGGTGGCGTCTTGTCCTCCACCGGACCAAGCTTGTCCAGGCCCCAGCCCCAGGGCAGCCGCGTCCACCATGTGCGGCCATGCGAACGAAAGGACGGGCAAAATGCGCCGAACTGGAACCAGCGCGCGTAAAGCTCTCCTGTTAGCTCCGGATTGGAAAAGAAACCCCCGATGTCTGATCCCCAATATGGCCCGATGCTCAGCGAGTGGTTGATACCCACCGCGATCTGCGCCTCCAGGGTTTTCCAACTCGAATCCGTGTCTCCGGACCAGATCCATCCGCCCCATCGCGCCACGCCGAGGTGGCCGTTGCGGTGCAGGCTCCATGGCCGCTTGTCCGGCTCCGTGGACAGCGGGCCCCCGTAATAGAGTTGATGCCGCTTCATCCGCTCATGCAGGTCGAACCAATCGCCCTCGTCGGGCCACCAGCCGTCCACTCCGGTTCTCACCAGCGGCTCGTGTTGCTTCCAATAGCTGGCGATGTGCGAGGCATCGGTTTTCTCCCCGGCCTGTGGTGGGATGGATCCCTGGAGCGTTGGCAGCCGGTCGCGATCCCACGGCACCATGTGCAGCACCACCTTCACGTGCCGCTCGTGCATGTCGGAGATGACTTGCGCGGGATCCCGCTTGATGACCTCCGGATTGAAGTCAAAGGATGGCTGGGGTTTGTTCCATCCGCGTGGCGTGAAGCCGGTGCCCAGGTAGATCACCGCATCCACGGGAATGTGTTTCTGCCGGAAGGTATCGACGATGGAAATCATTTGCGCGTCGTCCTCGAGCGTGCGGTGGGATTGCATGTAGCCAAGCGCCCACTTTGGCGGCATCACCGCGGGTCCGCTGACCGTCGACAAATCCCGCATGAACTTGCGGGGCTGGCGTGCATCGAAGATGAAAACGTCCAGCATTCCGGGCACATGAGAGTTTGCGGGCGGAATGCCCTTGCCGAGCGCGGCGTGCTGGTTCTTCAAATCTTGCCGCGTTTTCCCGGGATCACCCGGCGGCAGGGGAGTGAAACGCCCGCGCGCGGAATCGGTTAGATAGATGCCACCCCACGGGGCGTTGAAGTAGATTGCCCAACCGCCGGTGCCGATCATCAGCGGCACGGGATTCCGCGAGCCATAGGCGCCGTTTTGCCAGCGGGGCAACATCGTGTCCGCGCGGCCACGGCGGTCGAACTCCACCGGGAGCTCACGCCAGTTCGATCCATCCGGAGGCTTTGGCCCGCCTTCGCCCATGCCGAGCACCGGCTGGTCATCAAGAGGAAACGACACCGAGCCGTCCTTCTCGAGCTGGATCGACTGGATCACCTTGCCATCCTCACCGGATACCGTGACCCGGAGCGGATCTGGAAGAACTTCCACATCCAGCCCCGCGACTTTCACTTTGACGGGCTTGTCGATCGAGCGCAGGCTCAGCGGGGGAGTGAATGAGGGGGAGCGCTTGTCTGCTTCCGGCAGCACGGGAGTGTCGGGAAACGGGTCTTTGTGGCTTTCCGGGCGAAGGGTGATTCGGACGGAACATTCGCCTGCCCGATTGACTTCGAGAATGCCCGGTTGCCCGCCCGCCAGGACAGGCACCGCATGGGAAACACCCGCGTGCATCAGTAAAAGCGGCAGGCACAGCAAGTACGGGATTGGTGTTCTGATAGACCGGGTTGACATCTTGTCGGCGGGTTTGGAATCGTGATGGATTGTCCAAGGAAAAGCCCCGCTCTCCGGAAGAAAGCGGGGCCTGGAATCTCAGCGTGGTCGGTCGGCGCCGCGCCGCGGTATCACTTCAGCTCCGCTGCCGTCCACGGCTTGCCGCGGCTGCTGTATTTTTCCCGCGTCTTGCGGACCAGGTCCGTTGTGATCTGTGCGCCGTCGTTCGACCAGGACTGCCGGATGTAGGTCGCCACATCGGCGATCTCATCGTCCTTCAGGTCGGTGTGCGGAGGCATGATGTTCTCGAACTTCTGGCCGCTCACTTCGATCGGCCCTTGCAAGCCGCCGAGGATGATCCGCACCGGAATCGTCGGATCACCAGTAACCCAGCTCGATCCATCCAGCGGAGGAAACGCCCCGGGCACTCCCTTGCCCTCCGGGCCGTGGCAGGCGATGCAGGTGCGGCTGAAGACGGCCAAGCCACGCTCATGCGTGAGCGCATCCGGCTTGTTCACTTTCACCACCGCCTTCACTTCCGTGGGCTTGGCGCCAAGAGAGGCAATGAGCTCTTTGGAAAAATCGTCGGTGCGCGTGGAAAGCGCGCTGACCAGCTTCTGCCGGGATGCCGCATCCGCCTTCGCCGTGAAATATTTGGCAACCCCGTCGATCGCCCCGCTCACATCCCCCACGGCGAGCTCGTTCAGATAGAGGTCGTCATAGTAGGCGGTTCCCTCGGCACCACCATACGCGCCGAAGAGGCAGTGGACCAGCACGCTCGTCTGGTTGCCGCTGTTGAACTCGGTGTTGACCTCGGTCCAATCCTGGGTGCCGCTGATTCCCTTGGTGGCATTGCCGCCGTGGATGTTCAGCATCGCGCCGCGGCCACCGCGGTTCTCGATTCTTTCCGCCCGGATCCAGCCGCCGAGGCGGTAGCGGGTATTCGGCTTCACCGGAATGTCGATGCCCGCGCCCGCATCCACCGCGGTCCGCGCGGAAATTTGCAGTGCCTTGCCGCCATTGCGGCCGCCTTGGACGATCTTGAGGTCGATGTTGGCCGCATTGCCACCGTAGGTCCTCAGGCTCCAGGACCCGAGGTCGGTTCCGTCGAAGCCCGGATCGGGAATCAGGTTGTTGGATGGATCCTCGCTGGTGCTCTGGTCCTGATCCGCGACCGAGGAAATGATCACGCCCACCGCATGCTGGCGGGCCGCGATTTGCCATCCGTCATACAGCGTGGGGTCACCGAGGATCGCGCTCTTCTTGGCGATCAACGTATCGTGGAGAACCTTCCCGATCTTCTCGGAAGAGGGGACCTCCGCCAGTGCGGCAAAGATTTCCGCCAGGATCCGCTCGTCACCCGCGGTGATGATCCCATCCTTGGAAACCAGGTCGAGCAGTTCCTCGGTGGCCGGCGCGTTCTTCAAACCGGCGCGGTGCAGGGCGCGGTTCGATGAGGAAAGCGCCACCTTCACCGTGTCCGCATCCAGCGCGTTCAGGCCTTGCAGCGCATACACCGCGTGGGTCGCGGCCAGCGCGGCGCTACCGGTCGCACTGGCCTTCACCAGTTCCTTCAACTTCGCCGCGGCGGCCGGCGAACCGGACTCCACGATGAGCGATTGCGCCTGGATCCTCCAGAACAGGTTCGGGTGGGAAAGGGCCGCCAGCAGCGAGTCCAGGTTCTTCGGATCCAGCTTCGGATTCACGTCGTCCTTCGTGCCTTCCGGATAGACGCGGTACATCCGACCCATCGTCTTGTCACGCATCGGCGTTTCGTAGGCGTTGCCCCTGCCCGTCTTCGCGTCGTATCCGGCGGAGTTCTTGTTAGGCGTCGGGTTGTGCTGGATGATCAGGTTGTACCAGTCGCAGATCCAGACCGCGCCATCGGGGCCCGTTTCCGCATGCACGGGGCCGGACCACGCGTCGGCGCTGTTGTAGAGGTTGTTCGGCAGTTGCCTCGCGCTGTAGCCCGCGCCCTTCGCCTTGATCTCGAACTGCCCCACCAGCTTGCCCGTTCCTTCCGTGACGAAAGCGATCTTGTCGCGATAGGCCTCGGGAAAACGCGTGGACGTGTAGAACGCGTGCCCCGCGCCCGCCGTGTAACGGTCGAACTGGTCCACCTGCCGGATATCCATCGAGGACGGGAAAAACTTCGGATTGTTGTCCGCGGCCGGCGTCTTCGGCTGCGAGAGGCTGGCCTTGTCGTAGAGATCCTTGGCGAACGTCAGATACCACGACGGATTTCCATTCGCCGTCGAGCCGAGGATGTCGAAATCGGAGGTGAAACCAAGGCCCCACGTGTTGTTGGTCGTGTTCTGCAGCACTTCCATCTTGCTGCCGTCCGGCTTGAAGCGGAACAGCGCCTGGCTGAACTTGTGCTGTTCGCCACCCACCGTGCCGGAGAAGCCGGAATAGCCCACCGTCGCGTAAACCCAGTTATCCAGACCGATCCGCAGGTTGGAAACACCCGCGTGGGTGTCACCCATGTTGAAGCCGGTGAAAAGCACCTTGCGGACATCCGCCTTGTTGTCCCCGTCCGTGTCCTTCAGGAAGATCATGTCCGCGCCGTTCGTGCAAATCAGCCCGCCATTGATGTAGATCGCGGAAGTCGGGATCGATAGCTTGTCCGCGAATAGCGTGAACTTGTCCGCCTTGCCGTCGCCGTTCGTATCCTCGCACAGGTGGATCATGTCATGGCCCAAATCGCCCGCCTGCAGGTTGTTAGGGTAATCGATCGTCTCGATGACATAGGCCCGGCCCTTGTAGTCCCACGTGACGTAAATCGGGTTCACAATCTCCGGGTCGCTCGCGAAAAGTGAAAGCTCATAGCCCGGCGGCACCTGCGCCAGCTTCATCGACTCGGCCGGCGTCAGCGGCTTCTGCGCCATCGTGATCGTCTTGTGATCCTTGTAGCCGGGGAGAATCGCCTCCTCGGTCTCCAGCTTCGGCAGCTTCATCGCCGTGAGCTTGGCGCGGACCTCCGCACCCACGCTCCACAGGATCGCACGGCGCAGCAGCTCATGGAATGCCGGCTGCTCCCAGCAGCGCATGTCATGGCCAAAGGCCGTATAGAAAACTTTTCCTTTCCCTTGTTCGCGCACCCAGGTCCAGGGCTCCTTGTCGCGCACCTGCAACACGGTGCGGTCATCCGTGAGGCGATCATGCACATAGGTTTCATCCCAGGTCTCAAAGCCCTCGTAGCCCCGCATGATCGGATGATCCTTCGCCACGATGTTCGTCGTGAAAACCCCCGTCTCGTGCGACTTGAAACGCCCCCCCACCAGCTTCACGAACTCATCGCTCCCGCCGAAACAAGCCGACGCGCAATGGATCGGCAAAAACCCGTGCCCGCTATCGATGAACGACACCAGCGACTTCAACTGGTTGGAGTCCATCGCCTCGTTCTGCTTCCAGTTGCCATACAGCATCACCGCGTCGTACTGGCCCAGCACCTCGGGACGCAGATCTGCTAGATCCTCCGTATAGGTGATGTCGATGCCATCCACCCCCAGCGCCTTCTTCAGCACACGGTAGCGTTCCACCGGATCATGGGCCGGCGCGTTGGCCGCGGGAGCTCCCAGGAAAAGAAGCTCCACGTGTCTCGCGGCGGCTGGCTTGGCGGTTTGGGAAAAGGCTGTTGCCGTGGCAAGCAGGGCCAGCGGTAGAAGCAGGATTTTTTTCATGCGTGGAATCGTTGGGATGGGTTAACGACGGTGTTCGGCGATAGGCTCAAAGTGAAAGCGTTTCTGATGACGCCCCCAAGCTGCCACATTGTAATTACCTTTGCTTGTAGAATTGCGGGAGCTTTGTGTATGATCCCGCCAAAGTGACGCCCGCTTTTTCCGAAAAGCGTTCTTTCTGAAACTCTAAAGGCAGGGACCTTTATCCCTAAAGGTCCGGCTGGGGCGGGCCCTACCGCAGTATCGGGCAAAGGTCCATGGCGGCATACGCCACCAATTGCCTCCGCTACAACCGTCACGCAAGGGTCAACCAACCAATTTCGCACCAAATCCACCTCACCCCGCCGCCGCGACCACATCCTCCTTCGTCATCCCCAGTTCCTTCATCACCACATCCCCCGGCGCGCTGATGCCAAATCGGTCAATCCCCAGCGCCTTGCCTTCCGTGCCCACATACTTCCACCACAGGTCCGTCACCCCGGCCTCGATGGAAATCCGCTTGGTGCAGCTCTTCGGCAGCACGCTCTCCTTGTAGTCCGCCCCTTGCCGCTCGAACCGCTCGAAGCACGGCATCGAAACCACCCGCACCCCGTCACCCAGCTCGCCAGCCGCCGCCATCGCATGCTGCAGCTCCGAACCCGTCCCCATCAAAATCGTCGTCAATTCACCGCTCTCCTTCTTCGCGATGTAACCTCCGCGCAGCACCCCGTCACGACGCTCTTCCACGGAAAGCTCGTTCATCAGCGGGATCGCCTGGCGCGTCAGGATCAACGCCGTCGGCCCATCCGTCCGCGACATCGCCGCGACAAACGCCCCCGCCGTTTCCTCCGCATCACCCGGCCGGATCACATCCAGGTTCGGGATCACCCGCAGCCCGCTCACCGTCTCCACCGGCTGGTGCGTCGGCCCGTCTTCACCCACACCCACCGAGTCATGCGTGAAAATGAAAGTCACCGGAATGTGCGACAGCGCCGCCAGGCGGATCGATCCCCGCATGTAATCCGCGAACGCCAGGAAAGTCGCGCCGCTCGCACGGAACAACCCGTCATACGCGATGCCATTGCAGATCGCCGCCATCCCATGCTCGCGGATGCCAAACCAGATGTTCCGCCCCAGCGGATTGCCCGCGGAAAAATCACCACCGTCCTTGATGTAATTCTTCGTCGAACCAAAAAGGTCCGCGCTCCCCGTCAGCAACTGCGGGATCACCTTCGCCACCGCGTTGATCACCGTGCTGCCCGCCGAACGCGTCGCATCCTTGTAGTCGCTCGCGAAGGCCGGGATCTTCGCCGAAAGATCCGCCGGCGTGGTGTGCGCCACTCCCGCCGTCAACTCCGCCGCCAGTTCCGGATTCGCCTCTGCCCACGCGTCATAAATTTCCTGCCACGCATCAAAACTCTTCTTCGAGGCCACCTTCTTCTCCGCGAAAAATTCCTCCGTCTGCTTCGAGACATAAAAGTGCTCATCCGCCGGCAGACCCAGCCCCGCCCGCGCGGCCTCGATGAACTTCGCGCCACCCTCGCCGTGGCCCTTCGCCGTGCCGGCCACTTCCGGGATGCCCTTCCCGATCACCGTCTTCGCGATGATCACCTTCGGGTGACCGTTCTTGTCACCCTTCGCCTTTTCAATCGCCTTGCCAATCGCATCCAGATCATGCCCGTCCACTGTCACCGCATCCCAGCGCTGCGAGCGGAAATACGCCTCCGCATCCTCCCCCTGCGTCATCACCGCCATCGCATCCAGCGTCACATCGTTCGAGTCATAGATGAAAATCAGGTTGTCCAGCCCCGCATGACCGGCAAACGCGATCGCCTCCTTGGCCACCCCCTCTTGCAAGCACCCGTCCCCATGCAGACAGAAAACATGCTGGTCGAAAATCGTATGCTCCGCCGTGTTGAATCGCGCCGCCGCCCGCTTGCCGGACAGCGCGTAACCCACCGCATTGCCGATCCCTTGGCCCAGCGGCCCCGTCGTCGCCTCCACCCCCGGCGTCTCATGAAATTCCGGATGCCCCGGCGTGATCGAGTGCAGCGCCCGGAAATGCTTCACATCATTCCGCGACACCGCATAGCCCGCCAGGTGCAGCCACCCGTAGAGGAACATCGAGCCATGCCCCGCCGACAGCACGAAGCGGTCCCGATTCAGCCACTTCGGCGCGTCCGGGTGAAACCGCATCGATTCACCGAAAAGCACCGCCCCGATCTCCGCGCAACCCAGCGGCAGCCCGAGGTGTCCGGAATTGCAGGCATGCACGGCATCCATGGAAAGACCACGGGCTTCATTGGCGGCTTGGGCGAGAATGGGGAGGTTCATGGGTATTTGGGGACAGTCGGGTCGAAACAAATCAGTGGATCAGTGGAAATCACTGTCCTCCCCACACAAGCGCAATTGCCCAACCCCTTCTACCGCAAAATCCGGTAGCTTCTTGATGTTTTGCGGCAAGAGAAAATCTTGGAATACATTGGAAAGATGCAAAGAGCTCACAAAAGCTAGCGAATCATCCACCAGTTTTGGTCGGATCGTCTTGCATAATACTCCGGCTACGACGGTTAAATGTATCTCGGTTCGCTGTAACGGTCCCAATCTAGAGCTTGTAATTGGGCAAGCTTCTCCAAGGTGTCTGCGGAGATCTCAAACTTCCCGAAATCTGGATGCCAGCAGTAATAAGGCGGATGTAAAGTTGTGTTGAGGCTGGCTAGGTCAGCATGTCGAAATCTGTAGCCTAGTTGGCTAAAATGCCAATTGTGACGATTCCGTTTCAGATCCCCAGTTGCTAATGCAGTCAGAGCTCCCTCGTCCAAAAGAGCGCCAGCGAGGCTGTGAAGAAATGAAAAATTTCTGTCCTCCCTACCATCCTGTTGTTTCAAAAGCCACTTTGCTATGGGGTGCCCCCGATTCAGTAATCGCTCTGCAGCTTCAGCCACGAGAATTTCCTCCAATCCATCGCCAAAAGGCATCGTCGCGAAACGGCGATCAAAATGGTCAAATACCAGTTGAGAAAATCCTAACTCCTCGCTATTGATAGGCGGCACATGGGTCAGCACGGGGGTACCTTCGTCAAGTGTGAGAGTTGCCAGTGCGCAGACTACCTCTCGCACGGTACGGATTACCATTTCCTCATTGTTTATCGATCGCCAAACTGACATTTCCTCGTCAACGGCTATGTAAGTTCCGTCCGATTCCGCGTTAAAGAAGCCCTGCGGCTTGCCTATAAATGGAATTTTGGTCAGAGACGAGAAGGGTCTAAAAATCAATTCATTGGACGATGTAAGAGACGGGATGGGGAGTTTTTCCCATATAAAGCCACGGCGTAAAGTGCTAATTTGCACTTGGTGCAAGGCAAGAAGTTGCCAAAGAGTTTTAATGTCGGCAGGGCTTGAGAAGCGCTCTATAACTTTTTCCCAAAGTTTTCCATGAGCGATAGCTGCAAGCCGTCGAAGGCGTCTCCAGCCTGGACCTTTTTCGTTGTATGGACCGTGGCCATCGGGTGGAGATCTATGGGGGGTCAACTCGGGTTTTAGGTTGCCGCGAACATCAAGAACAAAAAGATCCTCGCCGAAATCGATAGGGTTTGGATACTGTGTGCCCACCAAACACCATCCTAGACGTCCTCTTCCTTGGGGACCTGCTACGAGGATTCCGTCAAGGCAAGTTCGACCTTCCCACTTCCAGATCCGCAACTTTTCCGAGTCAGCTGTCCAGTATGAAGCGCCTGACGGTTTTTCTTCCATCTTCCAGCCTCCATGATTGTTTGCTGTGACCAGTCGTCCATCTTCGGAAAGCGGAACGGCGGTTATGATCTGACCTGTGAGAAGTGGGTCGATCTCAGTGAAAGATTGAGCAAAAGCAACATGACTTCCAGCCTCAAATTCCACTAGTGGGTGCCATGTGCGCGCGACTCCGGCGGGGAGTGATAGCTCGTCGGCGATTTCTGGAATTGTACAGATAGCATGTACCGGGAATTCGCCGGCCAATGCAAACGCGTATATCGTGTCGATCAATTTAACCTTGTCATGATGTGAGAGAAAGCGATCCGGTTTGCGCCTCCCGACAATCTCAATAGTCGTGCCTGCGGGCTGGCTGGCTGGACCTTCCCGCAAGACGATCAGGCCACCGATGCCATTTATATCCACGATCAAAGGTTTTGCGAGACCGCCTTGAAGTCCGTTATAACGCCGTGTCCAAATAGTGATCTGATCTCCGAGCATGAAGATGCTCATGAAGCCAATGCCAAAACGGGCGCAAGGATCAAAGTCGGCGCCCTTCTGAGCAAATGTAAGCCGTTCTCGCTCAAATTCGGGAGATCTGTAATAGCTGCGTCCGGCACGGACAAGGTAGTTTTTGAGAATCTGCTCGTCCATTCCAACCCCGTTGTCGGTGCAGCGTATGTATTCTCGATTGTCGGAATTCACTCCGTGCTCGAATTCAACAGCCCCCAGCGTCCACTCCATTTGTTCGTCTCGCTTGATGATGGCGGATCGATGCCGGAGGGCATCCCAGGAATTTTGTAAGAGCTCGCGGATTGCCAGTGAGGGGTGGCCATAAAGTTTCTCAGTCATCAACAACCGAATTATTTCGTCCCTGCTAATTGAGATTTCCAAATCTAATGCTTGAATGTAGGCACCCTGCTTAGGTTTGATTCGTGAGCGATCCGTCCGGACCGGAAGGTCAAATCGGTAGTTAGAAAAACGAGATGGAAACCGCCGACACATTTCGTGTGCTGCCGCAAGCTCCTCGTCGATAAATCCGAGAAATCGATGTATGGTTCTATCGTATTGAGGGTGCTCGCAGGCGCACTCAAATCTGACTGCGTCTTGGTCTATTTTCCAGCCTGTGACGCTCCTGTGTTTTTCCCATTCCTCAATGCTAATGGGATTTCGGAAGCTTATACTTCGGAACAGTTCATCTGGAGTTCTTTCTCTGTCGAAATCCAATATGTCTGCTAAGCGAAGGATGGTAGCCAAGTATTGAAGATTTACTGGGAAGGTTCCGATAGCCTTATCAAGCAAAAAACCGTTGCTTTCCGTCAGTTGGTCGGCCGGCCAATTGTGCGATAAGCACAAAAGGGCCAGAGATTCGGCCAAATGTCCCGTTCCTATCCTAAGTCGATCATCGCTGCCAAATCGGGATCTCACGAATTCCGCGGAGTATTTTGCGTGATTTTCACGGAGAAATCTTAGGAGTATTGCCGCCTCGTGTTCGGCGACTACTCGCTCGCAAAGTTTCTTATCTGTTAAGTTGGCATCCGGTTCGCTTAGAATCCGCGTCGCATCCCGAAAAGCCTCGAACTCAACTAGCCAGTTGTCTCGTGCTAAAGAAAACTCTCTACTTTCTTTGATTCTCGCCACTTCATCGGCATCAGGAACCATTCCGACATCGTGAAAGTGTGCCGAAAGCATAAGTAGTGTTATTTCAGCTGGATTCAGAACGCTTTCTAGCACGTTTGCTGGGATGACCCGCGCCATAAGTTCTGTGACGCGCATAAGATGCGTTTCATCGTGAAGGGTAAACTCCGGATGAAATGTCGGCATAAGCTTCATTCTGTCGCATGCGAGCTGGCAAATCGGGATCAAGGAAGGCGCAATTGATTTTGCTAGGTTATTCCAGGCAACATCGTTGAAGGGTTTGTTTAGCCGCTTCCAAAGGGTGCATTGTTCCAATGTTAAAGGTGTGAAATCGCCTGCCATAGTGGTGTTGAGATTACTTTAGATCACAGTCCCGGACCGATGGTTTTACTGTGGATAATTGCCTCGCTTAAGGACACCAAGATCATCGCGCTGTGGGTGAACAACAGCAGCCTCGAAAGCGGTAAAGTTGATGATGGTTCTAGGGCCTTTAGAAGGTGATCGGGCATTTTTCGTTCGGTCGAGGTTAGCATCCGGATTCTGAAGGTGAAGAGCAAAAAGCGGCCTTGTGGGCAGCTCCTTCCGGCGGAACGGGATAGTCGGCGGTGGCTATATACGCGCCGTTTGCTTGTGGGCAGAAGCACCCACGCTTTGACTCGCTAGCGCATGGAAAATGAGAGATGCGGTGTGCGTCTTTGGTGGTCTCCCCGTGATTCTCACGAGGTGTCCTTCCTGTGCAGGATACCTCGAAATGGCCCTTGATCCCTGATCTAACAATATTTGTAGACACGCTATTCGATGCGAGCCAACCTGCTGGCTGATACCATCGCCCCCGCGCACAAAAACAAAGCCCAAAAACCTTCGAATTTGTTGTCATTTGCCACCGCCGAGATCCGGGTAAGTTTCCCAACTTCGGGCAACCCATCGAAAGTGCATGGCTTGCGGAAATTCCCTCGTCTGTTGGGTTGAGTGGCTCTGGAACCGCCACCGGCGAAATGAGGCAAAATCAACTGGAACTACACAGAAACCACGGAATTTGCGAAAATGGGCCCAAATCGGTCCAAGATCATACGCGAATTCCTGTTGCAAGGAATAGGCGAAGAGTTGGCGAAGCCAAGTGGACGAGGGAAGAGGAAGGATGCGGCGCTCTTGTCTGGGATGGGATCTTCACTGATGGTGGGTTCTCTTCATCCGCAAACACCGGCGACGCACAGGGCTGGTGCGCCCTACCGATTTGGTGGTCACTTCGTTCCGGCGTCGCGGGAAGACGCAGTCAGCGGCAGATCCTGTAGGATTCAAAAAATGCTCCCTTCCGTAACCTATTTGGCCTTGCAAGTCTTTCATTAACAGGGAGGTGCACGAGCTTATATTGGCAGACACGCCATCGGTTGAGAGCCGCCCCCCGGCCTGATATCCTCCCAACAATGAACTCCCATCACGCCACCACCCATACCCCTCGCCACGACCCCCAGAAGGCCCGAATCATCCCCATTTCCCAAAACAAAATCCAAAATGGTTATCATTTGTTGTCATTTGCCCCGACCGCGATCCCTCCCCATTTCCCCGACTCTCAGCAATCCGTTGAAAAGCATGGCCTTGCGAAGATCTTCCTCATCTCTCCCCAAACCGCCTCCGCTGCCCCATTTTGTCCAAAACGACAAAATCACTGCTGGAAACTGCGGCTACGGTACGGATTTTGCAAAAATCGGCAAAAATTCACCCCCAAACACACGGCAAATCCCCCCGCTTTGACCCGGGATATCCCCGCTTTCCACCCGCAGACCCCATCACCACCCCTACCTCCTCTCCAACCGGTATTGCGTCGCCGTCTGCCCCATCTGCTTCCGGAAATGCCGCGCGAAATCCGCATGGTCATAAAACCCCGATTCAAGCGCGATCGTCGTCACCGGCTGGTTCGTGTTCACCAACAGCTCGCAGGCCTGGATGATGCGCATGCGGATCATGTATTCCTGCGGGGTCATCTGGAAAGTCGCCCGGAACTTCCGCTCGAACTGCCGCACCGACATGTGCGCCATCCGGGCCAGCGAGGGCAGATCCAGCTTTTCACGGAAGTGCAGCTTCAGGTGATCCACCACCTCCGCCATTTCCAAATAGGGCTGGAGGGCCATGCGCTGCACTTCATAACTGCGGACCGTGCC
>CAXTTX010000014.1:0-2040 GCA_964247045.1 uncultured Verrucomicrobiales bacterium
GCCGTCCTCAGGACGGACTGCAACAACCTTGAGGTTTTGCACGGTGGTGCGGGTGGTGCCCATGTGGCCGGGCATCTTCTGGTTCTTCCAGACGCGGCCCGGGGTGGAACGGCAGCCGATGGCTCCCGTCCGGCGGTGCATCATGGAGCCGTGGGTCATCTTGAGACCGCCGAAGCCGTGGCGCTTCACGGCACCTTGGAAACCGCGGCCCTTGGACTCACCGATGACATCGACCCACTGGTCTTCCGAGAAGGTGGCCATGCCGGGATGTTCCGTGGGAGTGGAGCCGTCGTTTTCAAAACGGAATTCCTTGATGAAGCGCTTCGGCGTGCTGCCGGCCTTCTTGAAGATGCCGAGAGCGGGCTTGGTAACGCGGCTTTCCTTCTGATCGCCATAACCGATCTGGAGCGCGGAATAACCGTCTTTTTCAACGGTCTTGGTTTGCAGCACGGTATTGCCGGAAACGTCGATGACGGTAACCGAGATCATGATCCCTTTTTCTTGGTTAAAGACACGGGTCATACCGATTTTTTTGCCGAGAAGGCCGAGTGACATGGCGATTAGAAGTAGAAGTTGAGAATTGAGAATGGAGAGTCCGGATCGGTCGGGAAACTCAGATGCGGATGGTGATGTCAACACCGGCGGGCAGGTTGAGCTTCTTCAGCTCGTCCACGGTGCGGGCGGTCGGATCGACGATGTCGAGCAGGCGCTTGTGGGTACGGATTTCGAATTGTTCGGCGGACTTCTTGTTCACGTGAACCGAGCGGTTGACGCTGAACTTCTCGATACGGGTCGGAAGCGGGATGGGGCCGGCAACACGGGCACCCGTGCGTTTGGCGGTCTCCACGATTTCTGCGGCGGAGCGGTCGATCGCGCGATGGTCGAAAGCGCGGAGGCGGATGCGGATTTTCTGATTTTCCATGGTGGAGAAGTTGTTTGACGGTTTACGTTGTGAACTACAGGGCGAGTAATCAGCCTAAGCGGTCGCTTACGATTTCTTCGACGATATTGTTCGGAACCTGCTCGAAGTGCGATGGGGTCATCGCATAGGAGGCACGTCCCGAGGAAAGGGTGCGGACGGCTGTCGAGTAGCCGAACATTTCCTTGAGAGGCACATTGGCATGCACGATGGAGAGCTTGCCTTTGGACTCGGTGTTCTGGATCTGGCCGCGGCGGCGGCTGAGGTCACCCATGACATCACCCTGGTAATCGTCCGGGGTGGAAACCTCGACGGCCATCACGGGTTCAAGAAGGATGGATTTGGCGTTCCGGAACGCGTCCTTCATGGCGAAGATGGCCGCCATGGTGAACGCGTTCTCGTTGGAGTCCACGTCGTGGTAGGAACCATCGAGGATCTCGACATGCACATCGATGACCGGATAACCGGCGATGATGCCATTGGTCATGGCCTCGCCAATTCCCTTGTAAACGGCATTGATGTATTCCTTGGGAATGGTGCCACCGATCACCTTGTTCTCGATGGTAAGACCCTTGCCCTTTTCGTTGGGCTTCACGGAGAGAATGACATGGCCGTATTGGCCGCGGCCGCCGGACTGCTTGATCAGCTTGCCTTCACCGCCGGCAGGCTGGGTGATCGTCTCGCGATAGGCGATCTGCGGGGCACCGGTGTTGGCTTCCACCTTGAATTCGCGGCGGAGGCGATCGACGATGATCTCCAGGTGGAGCTCTCCCATGCCGGAGATGATCGTTTGCCCGGTTTCCTCGTCGGTCTTCACCACGAAGGTCGGGTCTTCCTCGGAGAGACGTCCGAGTGCGAGAGCAAGTTTTTCTTGGTCGGCTTTGGTTTTCGGCTCAACGGCCATCGAGATGACCGGTTCCGGGAAAGTAGGGGGCTCGAGAACGACATCGTGTTTCTCGGCGGCGAGGGTGTCGCCGGTGGTGACGTTCTTGATGCCGACCATGGCGGCAATGTCACCGGAATAACAAACATCGATGTCCTGATGTTTGTCCGCCTGCATCTGGATCAGGCGGCCGACCCTTTCGGATCGTCGGGTCCGCGGGTTATAAACCGTGTCCCCT
>CAXTTX010000014.1:2050-23535 GCA_964247045.1 uncultured Verrucomicrobiales bacterium
TTCTTGAGGATTCCGGAATAGACGCGGAAGAAAACGAGTTTTCCGACGAACTTGTCCGCCCAGAGCTTGAAAGCGAGGGAAACGAATTTCTCGTTGTCGGAGGTGATGACCTCGATCTTATGATCCTCGTTGTCCGGGTCCATGCCGATGGCGGCCGGGATATCGAGCGGGCTGGGAAGATAATCGAGGACGGCATCCAAGAGATACTGGACGCCCTTGTTCTTAAAAGCGGAACCGCCGGCTACCGGAACCAACTTGTTGGCGATGGTGGCGCGGCGGATGCCTTGCTTGAGTTCTTCGGAAGTGATCGGCTCCTCGTTGATGAACTTCTCACCGACGGCGTCGTCAACATCGGCGACGGCATGAACGAGCTCCTCACGGGCCTCTTTACAGAGTTCGATCTGATCGCCCTCCAGTTCCTGGACGGTGTAGGTGGAACCGAACTTGTCGTCGTCCGAATAAATGACGGCCTTCTGGTTGACCACGTCGATCTGGCCAATGAGATGCTCTTCGGCTCCAATCGGGATCAGGATGCGGACGGCATTCGCGCCGAGCTTGTCCTTCACCTCGTGGACGACGTTGTTGAAGTCGGCCCCGGTACGATCCATCTTGTTGACGAAAACGAGGCGCGGGACGTTGTATTTCGTCGCTTGGCGCCAGACCGTTTCGGTCTGCGGCTGGACTCCGGCCACCGCGTCGAAAACGACGATGGCACCATCGAGAACCCGGAGGGAACGCTCGACTTCAGCGGTGAAGTCCACGTGCCCCGGAGTATCGATGATGTTGATCCGGTGTTTGAAGGAGGGGAAAAGCTTCGTCATCCCCTCTTCCGCGTGCTGCCACCACTCGGTGGTGACGGCGGCGGAAGTGATGGTGATGCCGCGCTCGCGCTCCTGCTCCATCCAGTCGGTCGTGGCTCCACCATCGTGGACCTCGCCGATTTTATGGATCATCCCCGTGTAGAAAAGGATCCGCTCGGTCAGGGTAGTCTTGCCCGCGTCGATGTGCGCGGCGATCCCGATATTTCGGGTGCGCTCGAGCACATATTGGCGGTTTGGACTATTCGGATTCACGGACGTGGGGAAGCTGCTGGAGCGCGCGGGTCTTTTTAGAAACGGAAGTGGGCGAAGGCGCGGTTGGCCTGTGCCATCTTGTGGACGTCGTCGCGCTTGCGCACCGCGGAACCCTGGTTGTTTGCGGCGTCCTTGATCTCGTTGGCGAGAGCGACGTGCATCGGGGTGCCCTTGCGGTTGCGGGCGTAATTGACGAGCCAGCGCATGGAGAGCGACTCGGAACGGTCCGGAGCGACTTCCAGCGGCACTTGGTAGGTGGCACCACCGACACGGCGGGATTTCACTTCCACGCGTGGCTTGGTGTTCTCGACGGCACGGGTGACGACTTCCAAAGGATCGACGGTGTCGACACCTTCGTTGGCGCGGTCAATGGCGGCGTAAACGATGCGTTGGGCGAGGGAGCGTTTTCCGGAGACCATCACCTTGCTGATGAGGTGACCGACTAGGGCGCTGTCGTAGCGAGGGTCGCGACGGTCCGGCTTGGTGAAGATGCGCTTGCGGCGTGGCATGGCAGTTTGAAGTTAAAAATTCGTGACGTGGGATTACTTCTTCTTCTTCGCGGGAGCGGCGACCTGGCCCGGCTTGGGACGCTTGGCACCGTACTTCGAGCGCGACTGGCGGCGCTTGTCGACTCCGAGGGTGTCGAGCGAACCACGAACGATGTGGTAGCGGACACCGGGAAGGTCTTTCACCCGGCCACCGCGGACCAAGACGATCGAGTGCTCCTGGAGGTTGTGACCTTCACCACCGATGTAGGCGATGACTTCGAAACCGTTCGTGAGGCGGACCTTGGCCACTTTACGGAGAGCCGAGTTCGGCTTCTTGGGCGTCCGGGTCATAACCTGGAGACACACTCCGCGGCGCTGTGGGCAATTCACAAGAGCGGGTGACTTCGACTTTTCGGCCGGAGTGAGGCGTCCCTTGCGAACGAGCTGATTGATTGTCGGCATGATTTCCTGCGTGGTTCTGAGTTTCCCGTGGGGACAGACCGGCGCGCCGACGAGAATCAATCTCGCAAGAGCTTTTTTCCGGAGCTGCCCCGATAAATTTTCCCTGTAATTAGAGCTGCCTCGCAATACGTCAGCAGCCCTCGCTGTGGGGGGGCGAGACTCTAGGAGTCGATCCCGAGGTGACAAGTCCTATTTTGGTCTTTTCTTCTAATTTTTGACAAAAAACAGACGATTTTGGAAAAAATCGGGCGGAAAGCGCGGGATCGGGAGGAAGAAGGAGATAGGGAATAGGAAGATGGGGCGGGTTTCGGAGGAAATTTTCCGCTTTCCAGGGTGGATCGGGGCAGCGCGAGCTCTCCCGGAAGGCGTGAAACGCCCTAGCGCCCCCCTTTTTAGGGGTGGCGTACCGGGACGCTCCCGGTGTTGAATCAGCGTCCAATCTCGGAAATTGTGGCCGGGATTTCCGGCCCAACCTTCAGAAACCCATGAAATTCGATCTTCCTGAATCCCGCGGTGGAGCGGTCTTGGCGGCAGTGCTGGCGACGCTGGCGGCTGCAATTCCCACGGCCACGGCGCGGCAATGGGCCTTTCCCGGCGTGCCACAGCCGGTGGAGGCCGAGTATTCCGGGATGAAGAATGGAGGCGTGGTGCTGACCGGGCCGAACGGGAAGAGCTTCGAGATCCCCTTCGCCAACTTTTCGTCGGCGGACCAGAAGTACCTGAAGCTGCTGGAGGCGGGCGGCGGGAAATTGCCACCGGAGGAGCTTTCCGGAAAACCGATCACCACCAGCACGGGCTACGACGTCAAATCGGTGGAAACCCTGGTCAACCAGACGGTGCAGGTGAAAGGGGCATCCGAATTGCACATCACGGGGACGGGCGACCCGGTCACGGGCAGCAGTTTCAATTTCGCGGCGGCGGACGGGTGGCTGTTTTTCGACAACATCCCGGCCTCCACCGTAGAGGCAAAATTCGTGAACCGGATGCTGGTGGATGGCAAAAAGGCGGTTTCCGGCCGCAACGTACGGGTGACGCGCTACGGGACGGGCGCGGTGGTGATCCCGCAAGAGAAGGAATTCCCGGGGATGATGGCCTACGGGAGCAAGGATTTGGCCGGCGAGTCCATGGCGCTGGAAGCCCACGTCCCTTATAATAGTGCGAAGCTCGGGAAGCTGAAGGAGGGAATGAGCTCCTTCGTGCTGAAGCGCGGCTACATGGCGACCCTCGCCGAAAAGGAAGATGGCACGGGGATCAGCAAGAACTACGTGGCGCAGGACCATGACGTGGTCGTGAAGACGCTGCCGGCGGAACTGGAGAAGAACGTAAAATTCGTCCGGGTGTTTCCGTGGCGGTGGTCGAGCAAGAAGGGCATCGCGGGCGGGATCTGGCAAAACCTGAACGTGGGATGGTTCTATGACTGGAACATTTCGACGAAATCGAGTGCGGACATCGAGTACGTGCCGATCAAGCAGAAGAAGGACTGGCCGGGGCTGGACCAGGATTGGAAGGAGCGCGGCTCGGTGCACCTGCTGGGCTATAACGAGCCGGACCGTCCGGACCAGGCGAAGATGACGGTGGACGAGGCGATCGCGGGATGGCCGGGGCTTTTGAAGACCGGCCTGCGGCTGGGGGCACCGGCGGTTTCCGATGGCGGGCTGGGCTGGCTCTACCAGTTCATGGAAAAGGCGGACGCGGCGAAGCTGCGCGTGGACTTCGTGGCGGTGCATTATTACCGCGCGGTTTCCGATCCCGGGGATGGCAAGGCGGCGGCGGCCCAACTCTACAATTTCGTGAAGGAGATCCACGACCGGACCAAGCGGCCGATCTGGATCACGGAATGGAACAACGGCGCGAACTGGACTGGCGGCAAGGATCCGAGTGAGGAAGACCAGCGGAAGGCCATCGAGGAGATGATCAAGATGCTCGACAAAACGCCCTTCGTGGAGCGTTACGCGCTTTACAACTGGGTGGAGGATTGCCGGATGCTGGTGAAGAAAGACAACTCGCTGACCCCGGCGGGGCAGGTTTACCGGGACAAGGTGTCGCCGGTTTTCTATCAGCAGGAGGCCAAATGACTCATCGCGGAGCTTTTGAGAATTTCATCATGATGGATTATAGACGTTTTTTCCCGATCGCGCTCGCTGTGGTTGGAGGGCTTGGCGGGTTGGTTCCACCCGCACGGGCGGAGGATGCCCTGCTGGAAAGAATCCCAAAGGTGTTCGCGCGGGCCGAGGTGCAATACACCGGCATGCTACAAAAAATCCAAGGGCCCGAAAAGCTGCCGCGGACCGCGAAGGGCGATGGCACGGTGGTCACTGTGAATCCGGACGATTGGACGAGCGGCTTTTTCCCGGGGAACCTCTGGCTGGTGTATGAATACACCGGCGACGCGGCGTGGAAGGAGAAGGCGTGGAGCTACACACGCAAGCTCGAGGGGCTGCGACATTTCAAGGAGCACCACGACACGGGCTTCATGCTGGGCTGCAGCTATGGGAACGCGCTGCGGCTGAGCCCCGACGACGAAAGCCGTGCGGTTTTGCGCGACGGGGCGAAGGCACTGGCGACCCGCTTCGTCCCGGAGATCGGGTTGATCCGCTCGTGGGATTTCAAGCCTTATACCTGTCCGGTGATCATCGACAACATGATGAACCTGGAATTGCTGAGCTGGGCGGCGAAGAACGGCGGGGACGCGAATCTGCGGGAGATCGCGGTAAGCCATGCGGACAAGACGGAGCAACAGCATTTTCGGCCGGATGGATCGGCCTATCATGTGATCGACTACGATCCGGAAACCGGCTGGGTGCGGGCGATCCACGCGAACCAGGGAATGGACACGCGGACGCCCTGGGCACGCGGCCAGGCATGGGCGATTTATGGATTCGCCATGATGTTCCGGGAAACCGGCAAGCCGGAATATCTGGCGCGGGCGGTGAAGGTGGCGGACCTCTGCATGACGCATCCGAACCTGCCTGCGGACAAGGTGCCTTACTGGGACTTCGGCGCGGAGCCGGGCGACAAGACACCGCGGGATGCTTCCGCCGCGGCGGTGATGGCCTCGGCGCTGGTGGAACTTAGCGGGCTGGCGCCGGAGGGCGGGAAATACCTGGCCTTTGCGAGGGAGCAGCTTCTTTTGCTGGCAGCCGCGCCTTACCTCGCGGAGTCGGGGACGAACGGCGGGTTTCTCCTGAAGCGCTCCACGGGCCACCTGCCGGCAAAGAGCGAGATCAACGTGCCGCTGGTGTACGCGGACTACTATTTCCTGGAAGCGCTGTTGCGGTATCGCGCGGCGGCGACGGGAAACAAGCGGACGGAATTCGGAGGGACACTCTAGAGATGCAGGTTGCCGGGAGTGGTGCTTTGTTGGCAAGCTGTGGCATCCCCTGCCCTGTCCCGTGATATTTCTCCGGCAAGTCCCCTTTCTCGCTATTCTGCCACTGGCATGGGTCGCGCGGGCGACGGAACCCGCGCCCTATGAGGTGGACGCGCGGACCCTTCATCTCTGGCACCTGGACGAAACCCGACTGCCCTTCGCCGATGCCGTTCCGGGAGGACAGCCCTTGCAAGGCCTCCTCAATGGCGCGCGGGCGGGGCAACGGTCGATGCTCTTGCTGGGGACGGCGGTTTCCTTCAATGCCTCGGAAGGCGGTACCCCCGGCAACTCGGACGCGAAGGGAGCGATCCTGACGGCCGCGCCGATTTTGCACAACGGCGGCGAGGACAATGTCCCGCAAGGCTTCCGCTATGCCGGAGAGGACGGGGCCTTCACCATGGAAATGGTGGTGAAGCTGGACATGCTGCCGAAGGAATCCCCCTACATCGCGTTGGACCTGCTGACGATGGAAGGCGACGGCGCGGACCGGATTTTCAACTTCAGGATCGAGAAGGAAGGCTTCCTGGTCTTCGTGCCGCTGCCCCATTGCGGAGCCAGCGGCGGTGCCATTGCGACAATCCCCGCGTCCGGTCCGCACAAGCCGGACACCTCGGGCTGGTTCCACGTGGCGGTGAGTTACAACGGGAATGCCGGTGCCCCGAACAACCTGAAGCTTTACTGGACGCGGCTCGGCACTGCCGCGTCCATGGCCAACTGCATCGGCACCGGCACGCTCTCCAACGACCTCAACGGCATGACTGGAGATCTCGCGATCGGCAACGAGGCGCGCGAGTTCTATCAGAACGCGGAGGCGGAGCCCTTCCCCGGATTGATCGACGAGGTGAGGATCAGCAGCGTCGCCCGCCACCCCACGGATTTCCTCTTCGTCCACCCGTCCTTGCGGTTGGGACCGGACCAGAATCCCGCGGACACGACTCTGCCCGCCGCCTCTCCCGAGCTGAATCTGAAATTGCTCGATGTGCTGGTAGATTCCAATTCCACGCCGGTGCCCAGGAAACCGGGCGGCCGGCTGCGCCTCGGCCCCGGCCTTCACCGTCTGGATTTCGACTTCGGGTTCCTGCCGGAAATCTCCGCCCAGCCCGACGGCGGAAACCTCTGGCAAAGCACGGTGGATACCAAACTCCGCTGTCAGTTGGAGGGCATCGACGACCAATGGCAGGAAACCGACGCCGGCATGAGCCTGGTCGCGCAGGTGCTGGATGAAGGCGGCAAGGTGGTTTCCCAAGCGCGCTTCCCCGCGACCGGCCGCAGTGAGGGCTGGAAATCCACCTTGGAGGAATCCACAATGACCCGCCGGGTAGAACCGATCTTCATCCCCGCGAACGCGACGGGCATACGGCTCTCCCTGAACTCAGGGTCTCCGGACACGACCGGATTTTTCGGGATCGACTACTTCGGTTTGGAGAGCGCGGGGGTGGAAGGGTCCTTCCTGAAGAACGGGGAGTTCATCTACAACGCCTACACCACCTCGCCGGCGGGTTCGCCCGCGGGCTGGCAACGCAGCGGTTCGGACCTTTCGATCGCGCGGATGATCCTGCGCCCGGGGAGGCCGGGAATCGGGCTGGTGGACGGCGACCAGACACGTTCCGGGGAGTGGTCCTCAACCGAGCCGCTCCCTTCCGGCAAGCGGACCGGCGGCATTTATTCCCTGACTTGGTATGAGGCCTACAATGTTATCGGCGGCAGTTCGCACCGCGCGACCTATGTGAACGTGCCACCCGGCGACTATACCTTCCGGGCAATCGGCCTAGCCGGAAACGAGAAGGTGAAGGGCGACGAGCTGGCGTTGGGCATCCACATCGCGCCGCCGTTCTGGCAAAGGATCTGGTTTCTCCCGGCGCTGTCGGCCGTGCTTGTCGGAATCATCGCGGGAACGCTTTTCGCAGGCCACCGCCAGCGCTCGAAGCGTTCCATGGAGCGCCTGAGGTACCAGAATGCCTTGGAAAAGGACCGCACGCGGATTGCGCGGGACATGCATGACGATCTCGGGTCACGCGTGACCTTCATCAACATGAGCGCCGCCATCGCGGAACGTGACTTGGAAAGCGCCCCGGAGAATGCACGCCGCCACCTTTCGAAAATGAGCGAGTCCGCGCGGGAATTGATCGTGGCCATGGACGGGCTCGTCTGGGCGGTGGACCCCACCCATGACACGCTCGACCACCTCGCGTCCCACCTTGCCCGCCTTGCCGATGATATGTTCCGGGACAGCGAGGTCCGCTGCCGGCTCGACATTCCTTCCCTGCTGCCGGCCTTGTCGCTCCGCTCGGAAACGCGCCACCAGGTGGCCATGGCGGTGAAGGAATCCTTCCACAACATCCTGCGCCACGCGGGTCCCTGCGAGGCATTCTTTTCGCTGACCCTCGACGGCAATGAGATCCGGATCAAAATCCGCGACACGGGAATCGGTTTCGATCCGTCCATCAAGGGGCGTGGCCACGGCCTCGGCAATCTGGCCGACCGCCTCGCGGAAATCGGCGGCACCTGCAAGATTTACTCGTCACCCGGAGGTGGCACCTCCATCGTCATGACTTGCAAGGCGAGCACGACTCCGCCTGTAAAATCCTCCTGATGGCCACGAAACTCCACACCATCGCGATCATCGAGGATGACCCCGCTCTCGGCGGCATCCTCACGGAACTCATCTCCGGCGCGGCGGAATGGAAACTCACAGGCGTCTATTCCACCGCGGAGAAGGCACTGGAGGTGTTGATCCCGGAGTGCCCGGAGGTGGTGTTGATGGACATCCAGCTTCCGGGGATGTCCGGCATCGGATGCGTGGCCAAGTTGAAAGCGGCCCATCCCGGCGTGCAGGTGCTGATGGTCACAGTGTATGATAACAACGAGCGCATCTTCGACGCGCTGGCCTCCGGCGCCTCCGGCTACCTGCTGAAACGTGATGCCCCGGCCAAGCTCCTGGAATCCCTCGGCGAGTTGATGGAAGGCGGTTCGCCGATGTCCCCCGCCATCGCCCGCAAGGTGGTGCAACATTTCCACAAGGCCACGCCCGCGAAAAACAAGGATCACGACCTGACCAACCGCGAGATGGAAATCCTGCAACTCCTCGCCAAGGGTAACCTCTACAAGGAGATCGCCTGGGAACTCGGCATCGGCTTTGAAACCGTCCGCTCCCACATCGACAACATCTACAAGAAGATGCACGTCCGCACCCGCACGGAAGCAGTGGTGAAGTATCTGGGGTCGCCCTGATCGCGATAGCGCAGGTCCGCATTCACGGATGCCCCGCCTGCCATGCCTTGATGCCCTCGATGGGCCATAGCAGCATGACAACATTCAGGATCAGGTTGTCGTGGATCCAAAGGGCGAGCATCACTTCCATCAGCAGGAAGATCGCGAGCGCCCAACGCCAGCCGAGCTTGTTCGCCACGACAAAGCCGATCCCGCAGGCGAGGATGTCGCCGAGGGCATTGATGACAGTATCCCCGGTGTAGCCGATGGCCGCCGTGGTGTCCCGGTAGCGGTCGATGGTGAACGCGGAGTTCTCGACGATTTCCCACACAGTCTCCAGCCCGCAGGCAAGCGCGAGCCGCCAACCGGGGGACCAACGGGGCAATAACCACACCAGGGGCGCCCACAGCAACAGGCCATGCGAGATGTGGGTGAAAGTGTAGGGATCGAAAAGCTGTTGGGAGTTCTGCCTGCCCCACGCGTCGCTGGTCCACAAGGCGAAGGGGTCCGTGGCGCAGATCCACAACCGCCCCTCCAGGCGCAACGCGATGACGGCAATCAGTGCCGTGAGCGCCATCGCGATCCAAGGCTGCCTCCGATCCATCGAACGCGGGCGAGTCATTCCGTTGCCACCCTACATGGCATTTTTCGCGAAGCGAGGATTTGCCATCCGAGGTCGTGGAAAGGGTAGTCCGGCCACATCGCCGGAAGCCCCCCTTAATGGGGGTTCAGGATTGCCCGGTGAATGACGTATAGAAACCGGACCTGCACTCATCGCGCGGGCGATCCCAGCTCATGCTCCGCTTCCTCCTCTCCATCGCCCTCGCGCTTGCCATTGCACCCGCTTGCCTCGCGGAAACCTATTACCTGGACGCGGCCGGCGGCGACGACCAGCGCGCCGGAACCTCCGCGGACACGGCTTGGAAATCTCTGGAGAAATTCAACGCCACCACCTTTCAGCCCGGCGACTCGATCCTTTTCAAATCCGGCCAGCGCTGGACCGGGCAGCTCAAGCCGAAAGGCTCCGGCAGCACGGTCGCCAGCATCACCATCGGCCGCCATGGCGAGGGTGAGCTGCCCGCCATCGATGGCAAGGGCGGCCCGCTGGATACCGTGCGGATCGAGGACGTGGAGTATTGGACCATCCGCGACCTCGCGGTGACGAACCAAGGGATTTCCACGGCACCGGACCGGACAGCCGTCCGCATTTATGGTGACAAGTTGGCGGTGATGCGGGGGATCACCCTTTCCGGCCTGCATGTCCACGACGTGAATGGGGACCTGCGCAAGAGCCACGAAGGTCATGGCATCCTCTTCGAAACGAACCGCCGCAGCGGCTCCACCTTCGATGGCATCCTGATAGAAAACTGCCACTTGGAACGCACCGACCGCAATGGCATCTGCCAGCGCGGCCAAGGGCGCAACCGCAGCAAGAACGTCATCATCCGCGGCAACGTGCTCGAGGACATCGGCGGGGACGGCATCAAGCTCTGGGGCACCAACGGCGGCCTCATCGAGCGGAACATCGTCCGCAAGGCGCGCGCACGTTGCCAGGACCACGCCGCGGGCATCTGGCCCTTTGCCTCGGACAACACGATCATCCAGTACAACGAGGTCAGCGGCACCATCGGCACCACGGACGGGCAGGGCTTCGACGCGGACTACCTCTGCAAGGGCACCATCATCCAATACAACCACAGCCACGGCAACGAGGGCGGCTTCCTCCTCGTGTGCTCGCCGGGCAACTCTTACAACACCGGCACCATCATCCGCCACAACACGAGCGTGAATGACGGCGTCGACTCCGGCCGCGTGATCCAGATCGGCGGCAATCCGGACAACACGCTTTTCCACGACAACACGATTGTCATCGGCTCGCACCAGAAGGTGCCCTTGCTTTCCTTCAATGGCTGGGATGGTGGCAACGCCAGCAACACCCGTTTCGAGAACAACCGCTTCATCGTCGCGAGCGGCGGAGAGGCGACCTACAAGTTCGACAAAAGCACGGGCAACCTTTTCAAGGGCAACCTTTTCCTGGGGAACCACCGGGATCTCCCCGCGGACGTGGCCGTCACGCCGCTGCCGGATTTACCCGGCGAAACCCCGGTTCCCGGCATCTCTCCCGTCCCCGCGATCCAGCCGGAATGACGGGTCACACCCACAGACTACGCTTGTCACGACATCAACACATGACACTCCCACTCCGAAGCGCCCTTGTTCTTCTCCTTTCGCTGCCAGGTCTGGCCTTCGCGAAGGAGACTCCCGCCTCCGCCGAAATCCGCCCGGGCGAAGCCTGGAAGGACACCGCTGGCAAGCGCATCAATGCCCACGGCGGCGGCATGCTCTTTCACGAGGGCGTTTACTATTGGTATGGCGAGATGAAGGAGGGCAAAACCTATCTGCCGAAGGAGAATGCCTCCTGGGGCGGCACCCGCGTGGATGTGGTGGGGGTTTCCTGTTACGCGTCCAAGGATCTCGTGCAGTGGGAATACAAGGGCAACGTCCTGCCGGCCGTCGAGGGTGGTGATCTGGATCCCAAGAAGGTGCTGGAGCGCCCGAAGGTGATTTACAACGCGAAGACAAAGAAATTTGTCCTCTGGTTCCACAGCGACAGCCTGAACTACGCGCTCGCCCGCGCGGGCGTGGCCATTTCCGACACGCCCACCGGCCCCTTCAAGTATCTCGGGAACTTCCGCCCGCACGCGAAGAAGTGGCCGGAGAACGTGACCGAAGAGGCGAAGGATAAGAAGAACAGCCAGCTCGTGAAGGACTTCGAAAAGGGCCAGATGGTCCGCGACATGACCGTCTTCGTTGATGACGACGCGAAGGCCTACCTCGTCGCCGCATCCGAGGGCAACCCAACGATGCACATCTCCGAGCTGACCGACGACTACCTGATGACCACCGGCAAATACGTTCGTGTCTTCGAAGGCCGCGAGATGGAGGCACCCGCCATGTTCAAGCGGAACGGGAAGTATTATATCATCGCCTCCGGCTGCACCGCCTGGGCCCCGAATGCCGCGCGCTCCGCGGTGGCCGATTCCATCTGGGGACCTTGGACGGAGCTCGGGAATCCCGGCGTCGGTGAGAAGTCGGAAATCACCTTCCAATCCCAGGGCACCTACGTGGTCCCGGTGGCAGGCAAGCCGGACAGCTTCATTTTCATGGCGGACCGCTGGATGAAAGACGACCTCCCGGACTCGCGCTACATCTGGCTCCCCATCGAGTTCGAGGGCGACAAACCGAAGCTCCGCTGGAAGGAAGCGTGGTCCATCCGCTGAGGGAAGGACCGGGTGAACCTGGTAGCAGAGGGCGGATTTGAACCGCCGACCAAAGGCTTATGAGTCCTCTGCTCTACCACTGAGCTACTCTGCCAGGTTAACCGGAAAACGGCGGAAAAGATCCCGCCGGGGCCGCAGTGGGTAGCGGCCCACCGCCGGATTGTCCAACGGAAATTGAAAAAAATCCCGCGCTTTGACTGCCCGCGAATCGTTCGGTTTTCTAATGTTTCTTCCGGAGTCACAATTTCGGTGGATTCGGAAAAGAGGCGGGTGTACCAGTGGGCACGGACGCCACGGTGTCCGGCGAAAACCAATTCCCCTGAAATGAATCCATTCACCATCTACACCCCGACCCGCATCCTCTTCGGGCCGGAACACCTCAGGACCTTCGCGGAAGCGGCGGCGAAACTCGCCAAGCACGCGCTGGTCGTCACCGGTGGTGGCAGCGTCGAGCGCCTCGGCTATCTGAAGGAAACCGGCGATGCGCTCGCCGCCGCGGGAGTGAAGCTCTCCTATTTCAGTGGCATCGAGCCGAACCCGGAATCCGCGACGATCGACAAGGCCGCCGCGTATCTGAAAGCGGAAGGCGCGGACTTCGTCGTCGCGCTCGGCGGTGGCTCCGTGATGGACGCCGCCAAGGCCATCGCCGCGCTGGTGAATGAAGGCGCGGAGGACATCTGGCCCTTCGTTCTCGGTGAGCCAAAGGCCGGCCAACTGAAAGGCGCGATTCCGATCGCGGCCATTCCAACGACCGCGGCAACTGCCTCGGAAGTGACTCCGTATGCGGTGATCTCTAACCGATCGGTCCATGGCAAATCGGTCATCGCCGCGGATTTCCTGAAGCCTGCCGTTTCCTGGCTGAACCCCGCCTACACGACCGAGGTGCCATCCGTCACCACCCGCGATGGCGCGGCGGACATCCTCAGCCACGTTTTCGAGAACTACCTGCTGGGAGGCAATGCCTCGCCGCTGGCGGACTATCACTCGGAGGGCGTGATGCTCACCGTGCTCAAGGCGCTGCCACAGGTCATCACCCATCCCGGGGATGTGGATGCCCGTGGCCGGCTGTTGTGGGCCTCCAACATCGCCCTCAATGGCTATCAACTCGCCGGCCGCCAGGAAGCGGAATTCGTCCTGCACTCGATGGAGCATGCGCTGAGCGGCAAAATGCCGGATCTCGCCCACGGCCGCGGGCTCGCCACACTCTATCCCGCCTATTTCCGCTGGCTCTTGGAAAAAGGCCGTGCGGTGGACCGCCTCGCACAACTGGGCGAGCGCCTTTTCGGCGTCTCCGGGCAGGAAGCGGAGAAGGCGGAGAAGTTCATCGTCAAATTCGAGGAATGGCTCGCGGCCAATGATCTCCTGCAATCGCTGGGCGACCTCGGCTTTGAGGAATCCGACTATCAGGGCATCGCCGAATACACGGTGAAGACCTACGGCGATGGCAAACAGATCAACGCCGCCGGACCCGTGCCGGTGGAGGAGATCGTTGCCATCTTCAAGGCCACCGCTCGACAATCCAAGGGCGCGAAGTGATGTTTCCCGCATGAGCGAGGAGGACACCCGGCGCGAAGCGGCACGCTATTTCCACGACCAGATCCCGATCACCCGGGACATGGGCGTGGAGGTTGAGTCCTATCGCGATGGGACGCTGGTGCTGACGGCGCCGCTGGAGCCGAACCACAATCATCTGGGCACGGCCTTCGGCGGCAGCCTGGGGGCGATTTCCACCTTGGCGGGCTATGGATTGCTCTGGCTGTGGCTGGAAGATCGGGGCATCCACATCGTGGTGCGAAGCAGCAACATCGAGTATCATCATCCCGTCACGGGAAGGATCCGCGCCACCTGCAAGTTGCCTGCAGAGGCAGTGCTGATCGCTTTCAAGGAGAGGCTGGATCAGAAAGGCAAGGCACGGTTGGCGCTGCGGGTGGTGATTGAGGAGGACAACAAGGTGTGTGTGGAGTTTGAGGGTGTTTTCGTGGCGATACGGTGAGGCGCCCGCGCGAGGCGCCTTGGACCGCGAGCTGCCAGAAAATCATCACATGATCCTATCCACCAGCATTTCCCCCTTCAGATACTTTTCCAGGTTCGCGAGGAAATGCTTCACCAGCGTGATCGCCTCATCGCCATGCCCGCCCGCGATGTGCGGTGTGATATAACAATTCGGCGCGTGCCTGAGCGGATGATCCGTCGGCAGCGGCTCCGGATCCGTCACATCCAGCCAGGCCGCGCCCAAGTGACCGGAATGCAGGCTCGCCGCCAGCGCCGCCTGGTCCACCGTCGTGCCACGGCCGATGTTATAAAACACGGAGCCTTCCTTCATCTGCGCGAGCCTTTCCGCGTTGATGAAATTCACCGACGCCGGGTTGTCCGGCAGGATGTTGATGACGTGATCCGCCTCCGCCAATGCGGCTGGCAATTCCTCCGCGTTGACCACGGGGAAGCCTTCGTCGCCGCGCGCCTGTCGCCGCATCGCGGTGATGTTCATTTCGAAAGGAGCGAGCAATTTCACCAACTCCGTGGCGATGCCGCCGAAGCCGAGGATCACCACGCCCTGTCCGCGAAGTGACACTGAATCGCCGCGGAGCTTCAGCCACTCCGGCGCGCCATTAGCGGCCTGGCTCGCGAGCGCGCGTGGCAACACGCGGGATTGCGCCATCATGAAGGCCAGCGTGTGTTCGGCACAGGCCCGGGCGTAAGCCACCGAGCTGTTCGTGACGACGAGGCCGCGCTCCTTGACCAGCGCGCGGAATTCGGCCGTATCGTAACGGGTGAATCCGGCGGTGCTGACGTGGATCCATTTCAATTTTTCCGAACGCCGGATACTCTCCAAATCCGGCTGGCCAAAGGCGATGTCCGCGAGGCCGAAAGACGGATCCGGTTCCGGCGCGGAAAGCACCGAGGCGGGCCGCTTCGCCGGGATAATGATCTCATGGGGAGCGGTGCCGTCTTGCAGGAGTTTCGCGGCGCGCTCACCCAGCAAGGTATCGGAGAAAATCTTCAACGGTGTCATGGTCGCGGGCAAATGTCGCATCCGCGGCCGGGCATGCAAGCGGGGATCCATGGAAACCGGGAGTGACGCGCCCGGAGGCATTCGCTAGCCTTCCCGCATGCCACCCGCCCCGACAATCATCCCCGGACTCCGCAGCCCCTATGAACAAACCGGCGGCATCCATGCCTTCAGCCGGATGCTGGATAAAATCCGCCTTCACGCGGAGGGCAAGCTGCCAGAAGCCTGGGTGGCCGCCATCGGTCTGGATCACGGCTTCGATGGCCGCATTTGCCGCTTCCTGCACATCCAATATGCCGACATTCAAAAGGAAACGCTGAAGGGCGGCAGCGACGAGGAACTGCTCGCGTGGGCATTCGCCCGTGGGCGGAAACCCTCGGACGAAGAGATCGAGGTCTGGAACGCTTTCCTGATGAAAATGGGTTGGCGGGATGCCTATTCGGAACGCATCACCTTCCGGCTGGAGGAAGCGGGCCACGCGCCGGGCGCGGTGCTCACCATGTTCGACTTCATCGACCTCGACGAAGGGCGTCCCTTGAGGTGGGCTTGAGCGATGGAAGAGGCCATGGATACCCTGTCCCGATTACGCGCTGGTGAACTGGCGGGCGCCACGCGGCTGAAGCTGTGCGGGGGTTTGACTAAGTTTCCGCGGGAAGTTTTCGATCTGGCCGACTCGCTGGAGATCCTCGATCTATCAGGCAACCGGCTTTCAAGCCTGCCGGATGATTTGCCACGGCTGCTTCGCCTGAAGATCCTGTTTTGCTCGGAGAATGATTTTACCGTCTTTCCGGCGGTGCTCGGCGAATGCGAAAGTTTGGAAATGGTTGCCTTCAAATCGAACCGGATCGCCACTATCCCTGCCGAAGCCTTCCCGCAACATCTCCGCTGGCTCATCCTAACGGACAATTGCATCGGAGAGCTCCCGGCAACCATTGGCAAGTGCACCGGCTTGCAGAAGCTCATGCTCGCGGGAAACCGGTTAGAAACCCTCCCCGGCGAAATGGCCGCCTGTGCGAACCTGGAGCTGATCCGACTCGCCGCCAATCGCTTCCAATGGTTCCCGGATTGGCTTTTCGCACTGCCCCGCCTCGCCTGGCTCGGTTTGGGAGGGAATCCCTGGCTCGACGATTCCAGCGGACCTCAACTTGAAATCCCGGAAATCGATTGGCATGACCTCCAGATCCACCGCCAGCTCGGCCAAGGCGCCTCAGGCACGATCCACCACGCGACTTGGCAATCCTCCCCTGAATCCGAACCCCGCGATGTTGCCCTCAAGGTCTTCAAGGGCCAAATGACCAGCGACGGACTTCCGGACAGCGAGATGGCCGTCTCCCTGGAGGTTGGCACCCACCCCAACCTTATCGGGGTCATCGGCAAACTTACGAACCATCCCGATGCCAGCGACGGACTTCTCATGTCCCTCATTGATCCCGGCTATGTGAATCTCGCCGGCCCTCCGGATTTCGATTCGTGCAGCCGCGATGTCTATCCCCCGTGTCAAATCTTCACCCCGGCTGAAGTTCTCCGGGCCGCCACCGAACTCGCCTCCCTCGGAGCACATCTCCATGATCGCCACGTCATGCATGGCGATTTTTACGCCCACAACATCCTCCGCCATCCTTCGGGCCACTGCCTCCTCGGCGACTTCGGAGCCGCATCGCGCTACCCCGCGCAAACCAGCCTTGAGCACATCGAAGTCCGCGCCTTCGGCATCCTGCTGGGTGAGCTACTCGAAAGAGTCGAACCTTCTCCCGATCCGGCAACGGATGATCTCCTGGCAGAACTTCGGGCGTTGCAGGAATCCTGCATCTCCAAATCAATTCCCGCTCGCCCGGATTTCCCCGGGATCATCTTCCGCCTCGAATCTTATCTAACGAGCGCATTCGGGAATGAGCGCCCTTGGTAGAATAGCCCCTGCTCAGCCGGCTTTCTTGTTCCCCTCGCCACGCGCGATATCGCTGCGCATGATCTCGTTCAGGCTGCGGTGGGCTTGTTTCGCCGCGGTGACCAATTCCTTGTCGTCGTTGCGGTGCTTCGCCATGTCGCGGACCATCTTCTCGTCACGCTCCCGGTAGAGTTCCACCGCACGTGCCACGTCCACCGCGTTCTCACCCAGCATTTGCAACATGTCAGCACCCATCCGCAGCGAGGAATCCAGCGTGTCCCGATAGATGAGTTCTTCGCCCGCGTCCAGGAACTCATAGGCCTCCGTGCGGCTGTAGGCGCGGACAAAAATCTTCAAATGCGGATGATGCCTGCGGGCATTGCTCACGATTTTCAGCGACACGTCCGCGTCCTTCAACGCGATGACCAGCATCTTCGCGCGGGCCGCGCCAGCCTTGTCCAGCATCTCCGGCCGGCCGGCGTCGCCGTAGAAAATCGGGATGCCGATCCTGCGCAGGAGTTCCACTTGATCCGTATCGTGGTCCAGAACCGTGCACTTGAAGCCGCGGGACCTGACCAAACGGCCCACCGCATGGCCGAAGCGCCCGAAACCACAGATGATGACAGGATTCCCCTCGTCGGTCACGTCGCTCTCCCGCTCTTCGGCCACGCCTTTCGGCACGCGGGAAATGATCTTTTGCGCGGCCAGGATGAGCAGCGGGGTCATCGCCATGGAAAGCGCGACGATGGCCACCACCGCCCGGCTGGTTTCCAAACTGAAGACTTCTGCCGAGCGGGAGATGGTGATGAGCACGAAGGCAAATTCACCACCCGCCGCCAGCGAGGCGGCAAACAGGAGCGCGGAATTCGCGCGCCGTTCCTTGAACATCGCCAGCGTGAAGAGAATCGCCCCCTTCACGAAAATCAACCCCAGCGCGCCGCCAATCACCAGCCCGAGGTGACCACCAATGTATCCGAAATCGATGCCGGCGCCCACCCCGAGGAAAAACATGCCTAACAGGATCCCCTTGAAAGGATCCAGGTCGCTCTCAAGCTCATGGCGGAACTCGCTGCTTGCCAACACCACCCCGGCGACGAACGCGCCGAGCGCCGGCGACAAGCCCACCTTGGTCATCAGCAGCGCCACGCCGATGACCAGCAACAGCGCCGCACCGGTGAAGGCCTCCCGCTGGTGCGTGCGTGCGATCGCCTGGAAAACCCGGCGCATGGCGATCTGGCCGACAGCCACGATCAGCACCACCGCGCCGACGGTGGCCAACGCCTTTGCCCAGCCTGGCCAGTGCGCCATCCACGCGGCGGACCCGCCGTGCGCATCCACGACCTCACCCCCGCTGCCCAGCAAGGGAAGCAGCGCGATGATCGGAATGACCGCGATGTCCTGGAACAGCAGCACCGCGAAGGAATTCTGACCCGCCTCGGTGTGCAGCAGCCCTTTTTCCTCCAGGGTCTGCAAGACAATCGCCGTGCTGGACATCGCCAGGATCAGCCCGATGGCCACCGCGGGCTTGAACTCCACGCCAAAGGCAAGGCTCAGTCCGGTGACGGCCAGCGCGCACAAACCCACCTGCAAGGAGCCCAGGCCCAGCAGGTGATGCCGCATTTTCCAAAGCATCGTCGGCCTCAATTCCAGGCCGATGAGGAACAGCATCACCACCACGCCGAATTCCGCGAAATGGGTGATTTGCTGCTCCTCGTTGCCGAGCCAGTTGAGTCCCCAGGGCCCGATGGCGGCACCCACCATCAGGTAGCCGAGCACCGCGCCCAGCCCCAACCGCTTGCCTATCAGCACGGCCACCACCGTGGCCGCCAGGAACACGAAAGCTTGCTGGAATACCTGCTCGAACGCCATGCCGCCACCTTAGCGACCCCGGGGCGACGATCAAGCCATCAGGGACAATTCAGGCCTCCGGGGTGTCGAACTGGTATCCCATCAGCTTGATCTCGCGGGAGAACCACTCCGCCACCTTGCCCCGTGTATCATCGTCGTAGTATTCGCGGTAGTCGGACTTTTCCTGTTTCACCCCGGTTTTCTCGCGCGGCATTACCCCGTCATACGGGATACCGAGCCGCTGGCAGACGCCGCTGAAGCTTTTCACGAAACCCCTGTAGTCGATCACCTCATCCATCATGCAAGCCTCGCCATCGAAATACAAATCCCCGTCGCGGGGCAGGCGGTGGGATTTCTGGAGAACGTATTCGCGGAAGGGAGGCGTTTCCTTCTCCTGGCCGTATTTCTTCCAGTTGTAATAGGAAACCACCTTCTCCCACGGATTCCGCTCGAAGCAGAACTTGTAGTAGTTGTCCCAGACATCCTCGCCGATGAGCTCGCGCACACGGGTGGCGGCCATGTGTTCATAGTACCACCCGCCGAGCAGCGGCGAATGGCGCTCGATGCATTTCCGGAACAGCCGCGACTTCGCGTAGGTGCGGCCGATCCAGTTTTTTTCGAAATAGTTCCGTGGGATGCCGGTGCCCTCGTTCGTCTCCATCGAGGTGATGATGTCATCCGGCCCGCAGAGCGGACCGAGCGCCATCTCCATGCTGCTGCCCGCCGTCTTGTGGGTCTTGATGAAAATGAACTTGTAGCGGTGGCTGATGATCATGCGCTCCAGTGAGGCCCCACTATTCCGCCGGCCCCGGAAAGGTCAATCCTTTGCTCCTTCCGGACTTGCCACACGCGAAATCTTCCTTGTCCGGGAGCCCCGGGGACGTTAAAATGGCCCTCCCACCGCACCAAGGAGGACTTGCGCGAACCGCGCCACCCGTTCCGAATATCTAACGTCCTCCATTGATGCGATCGCCGTTCCGCTGGTTCCTGCGCCGCCGAGAATTCACGCGTGAGTCGAAACGCCGCCTGGAAATCGAGGCGGAATTCTCCGCCTTCCGCGGCACACCCGTCGAGCTCGTTCCCGCCCGCTCGAAGGGGGGCTATGACCAGATCTACCACGCCATGGAGGACGGCCGGCGGATCGCCGTCGTGCGGGTCAACAGTCCTCACAAGCGGCAGGACGATCCCATTGGCCCGGACGATCCCGGCGTACCACTCGGGCCCCAGCAACGGCTCGACCGCGAATGGGATGCCTACAGCAAATTGTTCCCCCTTGGCCTGTCACCGGAGCCCCTGTGGCGCACCGGCGATGCCATCGCCTGCTCGTGGATCCGCTGGCGGAGAGCTTCGCTGCTGCTGGTGAAACGCAAGCGCCTCACCTGGTCGATCATCGGCCGCGCCCTTTCCGCCATCAGCCGGATGCACGGGGCGGGCGTCATCCACCTGGATTTCAACACCGGCAATTTCCTCATGCAGAAAACAGGACCCGGCATCGCCATCATCGATTTCGAGTTCGGACCCGTGTCGTGGGTGGATGAAAACCAGCAGCGCGCCTTCGACTATCTGCGGTTGGTCAATGACGTCCTCCGGCCCCGCCGCGGAGGCAAGATCGTGCTCACGGACCCCGGCCGGTTGGAGATCCTGTTGGATAAAAGCGTCCCGGAGCAAGTGCGTGCCGTGCCCCTCGGCTTCTGCCTCAGGCGCCTGAACCACATCGGACGTCACCCGGATGTCCTCGACGCGCTCCTCCGGATCTTCCCCCGCCTGCGGGAAGAGGGAAATCACCGCGACGACTCCATCCAGCGCAGCAACTCTCCCGCGGCGGCAGCGGATTCCTCCAGCCCGCCCGCATTGTTGAAAAGCGTGTAGTCCGTCGGCACGCGGCCGGAGAGTTCCTGGAACATCGCCCGGTCATACGCGTCGTGTCCCGCTTCCGTCATTTCGTCTTTCCGCATGGAGAGCAGTGAAAACGGCAGCGTGCAATGGATCACCGGGATACGCATCCCAGCCACGGAGAAGAGCCACTTGAACCGCGAAAAACGCGGCCTGTCCGTCTTCCGGTCGATCATGAGGAAATCCGCCAGGTTGCGGTCGATCAGAAGAACCCCGCGCCTCGCGGACCACCGCTTCAGCCTCAGCCCCAGGCAGGCCCGCAGATAGACCAGCGGCGCGATCGTCTCGTCATACTTCTCCCGGCTCTGGAACATCAACGGGCGGATGAAAATGACCGAGAGCTTATACAGCCAAGACTTTCGATAGAGATGCTTGCCAGTCATCATCCCGGCGACCGGCGGCCCTTGCTGGACCAGTTCGCGGCAGAGCGTCGTCTTTCCCGCCCCGTCGCATCCCATCACGGAAACCAGTGAAAGGCGCCGGGGTGGCGCGAGCCCGGCGGAAAGGAGCTTCCCCAGGAGCGCCTCCCGACGTGAAGAACCGCCTGCTGGCACCCGCGGGAAAGCTTCGGCAATCGCCCCATCGAATGGTTTGATCTCCTCATCCCCGATCTTCCCTCGCGTCCGGATGGTATCGAGGGCCGCCGCGAGATCTGAACGACCTTCATCGCGGCACGCGGCCGCATAGGTCTCCAGCCTTTCCCTCGCGGAAATACCGGTGAGATCCTTGCGCTTGCTGACCAGATGATGGACATAAACGGTGGCCTCCATCACCACGGGCAGGCGTTGGATGGAACCCATGTCTTCCGGTATCCACTCCTGGCAATCCTCATGACGGAGGCAGCGGCTGCGGTCGTGTAATTGCCAAAGCTCCGTCCACAGGTCGAGTTCCAGGCGATGCAAGCCATCGGTGGAGATGAGCACGAGGCAGGTCTTCGCGGGACTGCCGGAAACCACGCGGGCATG
>CAXTTX010000014.1:23545-27569 GCA_964247045.1 uncultured Verrucomicrobiales bacterium
ACACTCGCCCGCCACCACCCATCCGAAAACCTCCGAAAGCAGCGACTCCACCGACGCGCGGCTTCCCAACAAATCCACGTCATCTCCATTGATCGAGCCGCCTCCTAGCGGAACTCCCCTCAGCTGGACGAATTTCCACGACCCGCTGTCGAGCCTAGCCACGCAGGACCGCAATTTTTCCAGGGCGGGATCTTCGGAAGACATGGAAAAGGAATGGCCGATTTCTCTGTTAGCCGCGCTTGCCCGTTCGCATGCGGAGGCGGAAGGCGAACATCCCCTCCGTGCCGCTGATCTTCACCCGCGGCAAAGCGAAGGGGTCCGTGGAGCCAATTCCTTGTTCGGTGGTCACCGCTCCTGAAAATCCCGCCTTCCGCGAAAGCGCCGCCTCCCTCGCGCCGAAGTGGCCGAAGGGATAGCAGAAAGTCCGGCAGGCAACGGAAAAAGTGCTCTCCAGCGCGGTCTTGCAACCGTGGATCTCGTCATAGGCCTCATCCTCCGGAAGGGCCGGCAGGCTGGGATGCTTCAGCGTGTGCCCGCCGAGTTCCACCAGCCCGGAGTCCAGCATCGTGCGGATATCGTCATCCGTCAGCTTCGGCTCGCGGCCGAGTTCACCACCATCATGCGAGGCCTTCTTGTGCGTGGACCAGTCATAACCCGCCTCGCGGTGGATTACCGGAAAGAGCGTGGCCTTCGCGTTGAATTTTTTCAACACCGGCAGCGCGTGGATGAGATTGTCCTGATAGCCGTCGTCAAAGGTGAGCACCACGCGCTTTCCCACGTTCCCACCGAAGTCATCGAGGATCTCGCTCAGGAAACAAAAGGTCCACCCGTCGCGCGCGAGCCATTCCACCTGCCGGTTGAACAAAAGCGGAGCTACCCGCATTTTATTAAAACGCGTTCCCGGAATGGCTTCCCGGACCATGTGATACATGAGCACGCGGGGTTCCGTGTAGGAAACCGTCTTCCTCCACCACGCGAAGCGGAAGGTGAACCAAGCGAAACCCAGCAAGGCCAACGCGGGAAGCGACCATGTCAGGAAAGCCATCATCTGCCGGCGGAAAGAAGCTCCTGATAAAGATTGAGCGTCGCGCCGCACATCGCGTCCAGCGTGAAGGGCTCCCCGACCGCCTCCGGCACCGTATGATCCCGGATAACCGCGCGCGTCACTTCCGCCAGCCGCTGCTTGTCACCCAGCGGCACCTTCCCGGCGGAAAACAGCGCGGCAAGCAATTCCCCCACCCCGCCGCAATCATAACCCACCACTGCCTTGCCCAGTGCCATGGCCTCCAGCACCGTGCGGCCGAAGGACTCCGGCTGCTGGGACAGAGCGAAGACGATGTCGCTCACCGCCATGATCTCGCGGATATCGCTCCGGTGGCCGGTGAAAGTCACGTTGCCGGAAATGCCATGCGCGTCCACCGAGGCACGGAGCTCCTCCAGGTAAGCGCGCTTCTTCTCATGCGTATCGCCCACCACGAGGCCATGCACCGGCAAGCCTTCCCGCTTGAGCATCGCGATGAGTTGGAAGAAATCCTCGTGACCTTTCAGCCGGGTGATGCGCCCCGGCAGCAGGAACACGATCTTGCCTTCCAACCCGGGATTCTCCGCCTGCCAGCGCTCCAGCCAATCGGCCGAAGGCTTGAAATCGACGCCGTAGTTGTCCGGTTCGATGCCACGCGGGATCACCCGGATCTTCTCCGGAACAGTGGCCGGATAGTTCTCCAGGATATATCCGCGGATGGAATCCGAGACCGCGATCACGCGCTCGCCTTTCGTCATGATGGCCGAATAACGGTTCACCGAGTAAAAGCCATGCACCGTGCTCACCAGCCGCGGCCGGGTCGCCGGATCCATCCCGCGCCATGCGAGCCAGGTCACCCAACCCGGAACCCGCGAACGGATGTGCACGATGTCCGGCCGCTCATTTGTTAGAAAGCGTCGCATCGGCCGCACTTGCAACAGCGTGGCCAGACTCTTGCGATGCACCGGCATGGCCACGTGGCGGGAACCCGCCTTTTCCAGCTCCGGCACCAGCCGCCCGCCATCGGAAACCACGATGGACTCATTCCCCTCTTTCACCAGGCGCGCGGCGATCTCCAGGGTGCCGCGCTCGACACCCCCGGCATTCAGCGCGGGCAGGATCTGGACGACTTTCATGGCGACGTGGGATCGAGTGAAACAACGGGGATGCTCAGGCTCTTCGCGGCTGCCTTGAGATCCGCCGATGCGTTGCAAGCGAGGATATAGTCGATGGGCAATCCGTCGGAAGTATCAATTTCCTCAAGAAACTGGGCCAAGGTCTTTTCAGATCCGAACTCTTCGGGCGCACAATGGAAATGCAGGTTTCGGAGATCCCTTTTCGGTCCGGAGAAAGGAAAAGAAGCGTTTCCGTGGGAGAAATTGATCTTCGTCTCCCGTGACACCACTTCGTAGTTCACATCCGGATGGGTCCACTCTTCGGGTGCCTGCCAATCCTTCGGAGTACCGGGCAACCACAACAGCGCGCGGTGCGGTTTCGCTCCGGCTTGTCCATCCGTTCCCAGCCAATCCCGGATCGTATGCGTCGGGCGGACGTAAACTTTCCACCGCTCCTGGAACCAGAACACATCCAACGGACTCACCCGCATCACACGCTCCACCGCTTCCATCGAGGACACCGTTGAGATCTTCCCCCTCACTGTTTCATAGCGTATGACCCATTTGCCGGGTGTGTCCGCGATGACCGCCATGGCCAGCACCTCGCACTTCGCACGGCGCGCCATCAGCGAGGGCATCGGGCTCGCCCGTGTCAGGCGACCGAAGAAAGGCACCACTTCCCCCGCGATGCCCACCCGCTGGTCTGCCAGAATGCCAATGACCGCTCCTTCACGCAGAAAAGCCACGGCCTGATGAAAGCTATCTTTCTTGGAAAACAGCCGCACGCCATGCGCCTCGCGTTGCTCCAGCACCCGCGCGTCCAGCAGCGGATTGTTCAGCGGCCGGTAAAACGCACCTCCAGCGTGCCCCTGCGGAAACCGGTGGCTGATCCGGGTGAGAATTTCCCAGTTCCCCATGTGCGAGGGCATCGTCACCACTCCCGGGCAGCGGCTCAGGGCGTCCTCCAGCAGTTCCGGATTCGCCATCGTCACCACGCGGTCCACCTCCTCTGGCGAGAGATCCGTGGAATGCAGCGCGGAAAGGAGATTTGCTCCCGTGCGGCGGAAATTCCCCCGAACCATTTCCCTCAGCGTGGGTAGATCATGTTCGCCGTGGAACGCGATGCGCAGGTTCCGCAGCACGATCTGCCGGCGGGATTTCATGAAATGCCAGGCCAGCCCGCCGAGCTTCCCTCCCAGCTTATAGGCCATCGGCCCGGGAAGTGCGGCAGCCAACTTCTCAACCCCGGTCTGGGCAAGCCACTCCAGCCGCCATTTCCAAGGCTTGGGATTTCGTTTTCGGGAGGCGCTGGCCACTCCCCGAGTCATAACGGCTTGGCAGGGCGCGTGCAAGGGCCGGTTGCCCGCCTCCGGGCCTCAGGGCACTGACGCGGGTGTCAGGGTTCTGACACGGGTGTCAGGGCAACTGCCACGAGTGCGCCACCCAGAACTCCCGGAGTTCCCCCTCGTCCCCGTTGAAGGCATTGTGTTCCAGCGGCCGGTCCATCGACCCGAAAAACTCCGGCGATTTCCACGGCCCGTGGCAATAGTGCTTCGCGATCGAGCGGCCGTGCCATTCCACCCCCGCGTATTGCCACATCGCCCAATCATCCCACACCCCGTAGGCTTCCATCAGATCCTTCGGCGTTTGGTATCCCGACCCGTGCGAATAAAGCGCGATCCAATACGGGCAATGCTTCATCATCGCCTTCTGCTCCCGGCTCGCGTTCCGCATCGAGGTCCGCAGGCGGTCGCTGTTCTCCAGGTAAATCACCGGATAGACCCCGGTCAAATCATGTACCCGCGTGATGAATGCCACCACCTCCGCAGGACTCGATTTTGTGTCCACGTCTCCCACCAGCAGCATCCGCCGTCCGGACAGTCCCCTC
>CAXTTX010000015.1:0-5565 GCA_964247045.1 uncultured Verrucomicrobiales bacterium
GGATGAATGGTCCGGAGGCGCTGAATCTTTCCAAGATGGAACTACTGCTGGACGGGAAACCTGTTAGCAATGACGAGCATGCGAGCAGTGTGGGGCATCTGACGAGCACGGTGGGGAATGTTTACCGACTGAGGGTGGAGGCGGGTGCATGGAAGCGGGGACGCTGGACGCTGCGGGCGTGGCCGGTGGAGATTCCGCAGGGGGATCACAGCGAGGGTATCCTGATGTTTGAAAACCGCGCGAGCCTTTCGACGGCACGGGAGGATTTCCTCGGGCCGTGGTATTATGTGCATGACGGCAACCGTTACCTCCGGAAGTTCCTGCCGGACGGGAGTTGCTCGCTGTGGATCAACGACACGCCTTCGGATTATTTCCAGGACGCGACGTGGGAGGTGAGCGATGGCATCCTGAAGGTGAGCTTCCCGGCGTCCACGGTGACGGAGCAACATTTGCTGCGCGACGGGGAGAGCCTGTTGTTCATCAACCAGCCGTATCGGAACGGGAGGAAGGAACGATGAACCGGCGGGAGTGGATGTTCACCGCGATGGGCGCGGTGCTGGCGGGATGCGGGAAGGCGGCTGAACCGGAGATGATGGTGCCGCTTTCCACAGCGGCGAATCCGGAGCGGGGTTTTTACACGCAGCACGCGGTGGAGGATGCGAACAATTTCGCGGCGGTGCGGGCGGCGGGTACGACGATGAATTTGCGGGATTTCCGCGGGAAGCCGCTGAACGACGCGAAGCTGGATTTGCTGGATACGGCGTTGAAGGCAGTGAGGGTGGCGGGGCTGAAGGTGATTTTCCGGGCGGCGTATGGGTTCACGGATGCGGACTACCGGGTGGATCCGCAGGATCTGGGATTGATCCGAGGTCATATCGAGAAGATGGGCGTCGTTTTGAGAAAGCACGCGCCGGTGGTTTGGGCGGTGCAGGCGGGGATGTTAGGCCCGTGGGGCGAATGGCACAATTCGAACCATGGCAATCCGCCGTCGCTGGAGGCACGGCAGGTGGTGGCGGAGGCGTGGTTGAAGGCGATGCCGGCGCTGGCTTTCCTGCAGATCCGCCGGCCGATGTTTTTACGGGAGATGTTTCCGTCGAAGAACGACCCGGCGCTGGTGCGCACGGGTTTTCACAATGACGCGCTGCTGGCGCTACCGGATGACATGGGCACGTATTCGGAAGAGGGCTGGGACCGGGAACGGGATTTGAGGTGGTGCGGCAACCAGGCGAAGAGAACTCCGTTCGGGGGAGAGACGGTGCCGGACAGCGAGAGCACGAGTGGGGAGCAGGTTCTCAATGAATTGAAATTGCTGCGGGTGACTTATTTGAACCGGGGTTATCACGGGGGGACGCTGGCACGATGGAAGCAGATGCGGGTCGGGCAGCAGACGGTCTACAACCAGGTGGAAGCCCGGATGGGGCATCGGTGGGGGATGGGGCGGGTGAACATCGCGAAGGACGGGAAGATGGTTTCCTTCGAGCTGGAGAACGCGGGATTCGCGCCGATTTACACGTCGAGGAAGGTTGAGGCGGCGTGGCTCAATGCCACGACCAAGGAGGCGCTGATGACTCCGGTTCTGGCGAATGTGGATCTGAAGGGATTGGTGCCGGAATCCGGGGTGTTGCCGGTGAAGATGGTGTTGCCGAAGCAGCCGACGGGGTCGTTGTTAGGGATTCGATTGCCGGATCCGGCGCGGGAGCTGAGTGAGGACGGACGCTATGCGCTGCGGCTGATGCATGAGGGGAACCGGTTTGATCAGGATGCAGGTTGGAACTACAGCCTGTAGCCGATTTTACGGGACTAAAGGCCGGCCGAAGGACGTCCCAGCGGTTTGCGATCCACAGGAAGACGTCGTGGCAAATCAGTGGGCGCCGGATTTTTCACGGGCCTGTTTGATCGACTCCAGCGTTTGCTCCATGATGGTGGCCGGAACAAAACTCGGCGGGAAGGAACGTGGCGGGAATTCCTTAAAGGTGGCAACGAATTTGAAGACCTCATCCATCGCACCATAGACCTGGCCGACATGGTTGAGTTGCCAGTCCCAGAAGGTGTTGGAGGTTGTATCCGCCCGTTCGAAAGGATCCTGATAGAGATTGAAGATCTTCTGGAGGCGCAACTTGGTGAAGGGTTCTGCCCAGACTCCCAGGGTGCCAGCCAGGCGTTGCTCGGCGTAGACATACTTGTAGTCGCCCTGGCGCATGGCGACGAGCAGGCCGTCATCATCCGCGTAGAAGAATTTGTCGCGGGCGCTTTTGACGCCGGGTTCGTTGCCGATCTTTCCGCTGACGGCCTTCAAGAAGGCGGACTGGTCGTAGCCATCGAGGTGGACCTTATAGTTGATGCCATTCGCCGTGTAGCCCTTGGCGCACTTCCCGACAATATCGGGTTCACCGGCAAACGCGCACAAAGTGGGGATCCAGTCGTTGTGGCTCATCAGCTCGTTGGTGACCGTGCCGGGCTTGATGACACCCGGATAACGGACGAGGCAGGGCGCGCGAAAAGCGCCTTCCCAGTTGGTGTTCTTTTCGGAACGGAAGTGGGTCATGGCCCCGTCCGGCCAGGAATTCATGTGCGGGCCGTTGTCGCTGGAATAGACGACGATGGTGTCATTTGCGATGCCCAGATCGTCCACGGCCTTGAGGAGAGTGCCGATGGTATCATCGTGCTCGATCATGCCGTCGATGTATTCGCTGTCGCCGTGCTTGTAGCGGCCACGGTGTTCGGCCCGGACGTGGGTCCGCAGGTGCATGCGGGTGGCATTGAACCAGCAGAAGAAGGGCTTGCCGGCGGATTTCTGGCGCTTCATGAAGTCGATGGCGGCGGCGGATGTCTCGTCATCCACCGTTTCCATGCGCTTTTTGGTGAGCGGGCCGGTGTCCTCGATGGTCTGCTTGCCGATCTTGCCGAAGCGCGGATCGACGGTCGGGTCATCCACGCCGGTGGCCTTGCATTTGAGCACGCCGCGAGGGCTGAACTTCGCAAAATAGGCCGGGTCTTTCGGATAGTCGGGAAGCTCCGGCTCCTCCTCGGCATTGAGGTGATAGAGATTGCCGAAGAACTCGTCGAAGCCATTGACGGTTGGCAGGGACTCATTGCGGTCACCGACGTGGTTCTTGCCGAACTGTCCGGTGGCATAGCCGAGGTTCTTGAGGAGGCCGCCGACGGAAGGATCGAGCTGGCTCATCCCCATGGGCGCGCCAGGAAAGCCGACCTTGGTCAGGCCGGTGCGGATGCCATGTTGGCCGGTGAGGAACGCGGCGCGGCCGGCGGTGCAACTTTGCTCCGCATAGTAGTGGAGGAAGCGCACGCCCTCTTTGGCGAGGCGGTCGATGTTCGGGGTTTCGTATCCCATCAGGCCATCGCTGTAGGCACTGATGTTGGTGACGCCGATATCATCGCCCCAGAGGACGAGGATGTTGGGTTTCTTCGCTTCCTGGGCGGCGGTAGTCCCGGCCATCGCCGCGAGGGCGAGGACGGCGAATCCCGCCCGTCTGAGGGCGGATGGATGTTGGTTTGGTTTCATGTTGGTGGTTCGTGGAGAAATCTCATTTCGCGGGTGGAAAGATGGTGTTCCAATCCGTCTTCATATCGACGATGGTCCAGCCTTTCGCCGCGGCTTCGTCGAGGGCCAGGCTGAGTTTGCCGATGTGGGACCCGCGGTCGTAGGCCCACTCGCGCTCCGCATCGGTGTGGTGGACCAGCAGGGCGAAGCGGACACCATCGCCGGCCATGGTCCACTGGAGCATCTGGAGATCGCCGTCCGAATTTCCGAAGGCGGCGATGGGCCTACGGCCGATGTGGGCCTGGATGCCGACGGGCTTGCCTTCCTTGTCATCGATGAGGTTGACGTCCCGCAATTTGATGAGGACCGGCTTGCCATCGCGCATTTCGAACTTGAGTTTGCCGCTGCTGCCGACGACCTGCTCGGGCGGGATGCCATAGACCTTCTCCGTCCAGGGGCGCATGAACTCGATGCCGCCGCCGGAGACGATGAAGGTCTTGAAGCCCTTCGAGCGGAGCCAGGTCATGAGCTCCAGCATGGGCTGATAGATCATCTCCGTGTAGGGTCGGCCGGATTCGGCGTGTTTCGCGGTGCTGATCCAGTCGAGGACGGTCTTGGAGAATTCCCCGGTGGTCATGCCGGTGTGGGTGACGGCGAGCATCTCCACGAGACCTTTCTCGCCGGTGGCGGCGATGCCTTTCATGTCGCCCTTCAGGACAGAAGCGAAAGGTTCCTTCTCCTGCCACTCCGGGTGCTGCGGGGCCAGGGCCTTGACCCGGTCAAAAATGAAGAAGGCTTGGAAATACATGGGTTGCTCGGCCCAAAGGGTGCCGTCATTGTCAAAGGTGGCGATGCGTGCCGGTTCGGGGACGTATTCCGGCGAGCCCTCGTTGGTGACCTTGCCTACGAAAGCCAGGATGGCCTGTTTTGTCGCGGTGTCCCTCCAAGAGGGCAGCGGATCCCCGGTTGCGAAAGCAGCGGAGGAGAAGAATACCGGCAGCAGGAGTGCGAGAAGGATGGTATTCATGGCGAGTGATGGATGTTTGGATCCTATTCCGGAATGACGAAGGTGACGTTGAAGCGGAGTCCCCAGTCGGGGCCGCCGGAGGGCTTGTCCATGTAGTAGCGGGCGCCAAGCTGGAAGCTGACGGGCGCGCCGCCGATCTTGACGAGCTGAGTGACGAAGAGATTGAGAGGGACCGTCCATTCCTCCGAGTTCCAGTCGTAGGCGGACTCCAGGTTTCCACCGAAGGTGGTGTGTTGCGGCGTGGTGAAGCTGAGGAAGGGCTGGAGGGACGTGAGACTGACGTAATCGCGGTCTTCTTCGCCGGCGAAGGACCAGGCGTGGCTGGCAAGCATGCCGTAGGTCCAGCCGTGGTCCTGTTTGAGGATCAGGAAGGTGGGACCGGCGGACCATTTTTCCGTGCCCAAGAGATCGTCCGTGGCGGTGGGAATCATGAGGATGGGACCGACGCCCCAGATGGGCTCGCCCGGTGACTCATGATCCGGAGAGAAGAAAAAACTGGCGGCGATGTCGCCCAGACCGGATTCCGTCCCAATGCCGATGCGGTCCTGCTGATCAATGAAGGGGATGATGGTGCGGGAGATGAGCTTCCATTGGTCATTGAGCTTGATGGGAATGACGGGCTGGAAGTTGAGCTTGTACTGGAAGCCGTCATCGTCAGGGCCGCCGCCGAAGTCGAAGTTGTTCTGGAAGGGAAGGCTGATGAGCGAGGCGACGGGGTTGTTGAGCTTTTTCGCGATTTCGTTCATGGAGTCGCCGCCCGCTGATTCCGATTGGCCCGAAGCAGGCATGATGAGGAGGCCGGCGAGGGAGAAGAGTGTGATGAAAGGAGATGATTTCATGACGGGATGTTGGTGTGAGGTGATGGCGCGGGTTATTTTGTTTCGATTGGCCGGGTTCAGGAGCGGGATCAAAATTTCCAGCCGGCGGAGAGTGCGAAGACGTCGCCTTCGAAGAGTTTCCGATTTTCAAATTCGTGGACCCAGCGGGCATTGAGGTCCAATTGGCTGTCACCGAATTTTCGAAGGCCGATGCTAGT
>CAXTTX010000015.1:5575-18916 GCA_964247045.1 uncultured Verrucomicrobiales bacterium
ATTTTTTGGTGTAGGTAAGGATGGGACCGGCACCGAAGGCGCGGCCGCTGAAGCCGTTCAGAGTGTCCGCGGTCGTCCCATCGTCATCGGTGACCTGCTCGAGCCAGCTGGCGATGATGCCGATGCCCAGGCCATTCGGGAAACGCTGGATGAGGGTGGCTTCCAGATCGGAGACGATGCCGTTCTGATAGTCGGTGGCCTTGTTCTCGGTGTAGAACTGCATGCCCCAGGCAGCGCTGAATTCCAAGCCGCGCCCCATCCAGAGTTTCGTATAAGAGACGGTGGGGATGAAGGTCCAGTTGTTCATGCCGAGGTTGGCAAGATTCGCGGAATCATAATCGCCGGTGGGTGCCCAGACGGTCATGCCGAGGCCGAGGTGCTCGGTCTGGCTGATGTGATAGCTGGCGAGAAATGGCACGAAGGCGAGATCGAAGAGACCGAACTCGTCTTCCTGGCGTTTACCGGTGGTGGCACCGACGGTGACATCCGCCTCGACATCGACAGATGCCAGCGGCAGGGAAACCGCGGAGGCGAAATTCCAAGCTCCGGGTTGGGCGCACCAGATGTAGGTGAAGGTGAAATTGGTGAAGGAGATCTGTGCGTCCAAGCCGAGGGCAAGGTTGTTGCCGACGGGGGTGACGAGACTTCCGCCAATGTCCGCGTCATAGTAGATTTCGCTGACGCCGACGACGAAGCCCGGATCGGGCGGAACCACGCCGGCGAAGGGATTGATCTGCGCGCCGGATACGGAGCGGCCCATGGCGCCTTCCACCGCGAAAGCGGATGGAGCGCAAGTGAAGGTGATAGCCAGGGCGGCGAGGAGGAGTTTCGGGTTCATGTGTGGTGCGTGTCGGGTTTTGAGATGTTTCAAGGAGCGGGCGGTGTGTACGGATCGGGTGTTCCGGGGCGGATGGGGGGATGAGCTTTCAGGGATTGCTCGAACCCGGCGGCGACTTTCATGACCGGCTTGGCGTTCCAAGTGTTGCGGAGGGCGGTGGCGGGATATTCCTCCTTGGGGTCCGTGATGAGGTCGAAGGCCTTGGGGCTGCCGAGCTTGGCCGGAGGTGTCCACCAGTCGCGTTGCTCGTCATAGAAGACGATTTTCCAGTTTTTCCACTTCACCGCCTCCAGACGGTCCGCCACAAAGACGGGAAAACCCTCGCGCGCGGAAGTTTCCGATTGCCCTAACAGAAACCGGCTCTGGTCGAGTCCGTCGATGGGCCGGTCATCCGGGACCGTGGTGCCAGCGATGGCGAGGAAGGTCGTGTAGGTATCCACCTCGTGGACGATCTCATTGCTGGCGCGGCCAGCGGGAACATGGCCTGGCCAGCGGATGATGAAGGGCGTGCGAAGGGAGCCCTCCATGTGGGTGAAATAGTAGCCGCGCCAAGGGCCGGAGGATCCTTGCCAGGGCCAGGTCGCCTCGGGACCATTGTCGCTGGTGAAGACGACGATGGTATTGTCGCGGATGCCAAGCTGATCGATGGAGTCGAGGATCTCGCCGACGTGGGCGTCCATCTCGGCGAGGGCGTCCGGCAAATCCCCGTGGCCGGTGGTCCCCGCGAACTTCGGGTTCGGCAAGGTGGGGAAGTGGACCAGCGTGAAGGGGACGTAGGCATAGAAGGGCCTGCCGGCCTGCACTCCGCGTTTCATGAAGTCGATGGTGCGACGGGTGATCCCGGCATCGATGAGGCGGCGTTGTTCGAGGTCATAGACGTCAAGCTGCCGGCTCTTTTCGCCCTTGCGGCCTTCCATCATGTGTTCGAATTCGACGCCAGCGGCCTTGGCAGCCGGTTCAGAAGGCCAAAGGGCCTCGTCAGTGGTACGCGGGATGCCGAACCATTCGTCGAAACCCTGGTCATTGGGCAGCCGTCCATCGGTGCTGCCGAGGTGCCATTTGCCGAAGGCTCCCGTCTAATAGCCCGCGGCGGAAAGCCGCTCGGCGATGGTTTCCTCCCATTGCACGAGACCTTCGAGACCTTCCCCGATGGGAACCGAGTGGGTGCCGGAACGGATCGAGAAGCGGCCCGTCATGATGGCGGATCGGCTGGGCGTGCACTGGGCCTCCACGTTGAAATTGAGCAGGCGGGTGCCCTCGGTGGCGAGTTTGTCGATGCGGGGTGTGGGCGCGCCACGGAGGATGCCGCCGCCGTAACAACCCACCTCACCGTAGCCGAGGTTGTCCATGAGGACGAAGACGATGTTGGGCTTGGCATCACCGGCCGCCGCCGTGTCCTGGATCCACAGCGCGGCAAGGCCCATTGCGGCTGACATCAGTTTTTTTCGCGGAGAGGTCATGGGACGTGGCTTCCTGTCTGCGGTAGAGATCGGGTTTATTTGAGCAGCTCGGGTTCCGGGAATTTCCAGGTTCCGTTGAGAATCTCCGCACGCGGACGGTAGAGACGAACCGTGTAGTTCCAGCCCTTTACAATGGGCAGATGGTTTGCGGCCGCGTCGTCCTTGCCACCGAAGAGGATCGTCACCGAGCCGCTCGCATCCTTCCTCGCGGTGATGTTGTTGAGCGAGTAGGCGTTCTCTTTGTTCGGCTCGAAGTAGCCCTTTTCGTTGTAAACGCTGATGGACCAGAAGGCATCGACCGGGACGTCCTTCACCACGAGCTGATAGGCGGTCTCACCATCGTTCACGGGAGGCGTGATGTTGAGATACATGGCATCCTTGTCCGGGTTTCCACCCCAGCCGGCGGCGGTACCAATGAGGTGCCTCACCGGATCCACCTGGTCCCTCGTGCCGAAGGCGTGGTCAAAGCTGGGAATGGTGGAGGCGAGGACGAGCAGGGCATCCCTGACTTTCTTCTGGCTGGCGGGGTCCCAGGCAGGCACCTCGAAGGTGCCGTTCTTGTCCTGCTTGATTTGAAGCGCGTCCTGCAACGCGTGGACCTGCTTGATATCCGCGGGATCATCCGGATTCACAAAGGTGCGGACGCCGGCAACCATATAGCGGGTGCCGACCGTCTCGCGGCTGAAGGTGTGCGGTCCCGGTTGGTAGGTCACCTCGGGAACGTAGTGATCCTGGTTGATGATCATGAGCGACATGAAACGCTTGCCCGCATCCGGCAGGGTGATGGTTACCGGGCCGGCATCGAGATCGAAGACGGCGGACGAGTAGAGCGTGTCGCGGTTGAGGCGGATGACGGTCTGGTTGTCGATGGCGGCGGGCTCACGGCGATGGAGGAATTTCCCGAAGGAGCCATCCTTGACCATGCTGCCGAAATAAAGATCGCTCTCGGCGCGAGGGAAATTCAGCGCGGTGACGCTGTTTGCAATTTCCGTCTGCGCTCGGACCGTTGCGGTCAGCGCAATGGACAAGATGATTCGTAAAAATTTCATTATAACAGATGATCAATCACGGGTGGACGGAGCGGGTTTGCCCGCCGCTGACGCGGGTGCGTCGGTCTTCAGGGGTTTCAGGTCTATCGTCACACTATCAATGCCGCCGGTGAACTTGAAGGGCACATCATAGTTCACGTTGACCGGAGTTCCTGTGTCCTCGCCGAAATCGAGTGTCTCGACGCTCATGGTAAAACGGACGGCAACGGTGTGCTCGATGCGCCTTTCCGCAACCTGCTTGCCATCAACGCTCAGAACGCCGAGCCCTCCTTTTCCAAAGCCTCCTCCATCGTATTTGAAATCAAAGAATATGGTGTGGTCACCCGCTGCAAGGGATGCCGGAGCGGCGATGCTTGTGTGAAGCGAATTGGCGAAATTATAGTGAAAAACGGGTTTGCCCTTTTCCAAGTAGAGCGCCCAACCGTCGAAAAGGCCGCCAAGAGTGACGATCATGCCTTCTCCTCCACCTTCCGGAACCGTGACCTTCGCTAAAAGGCTCCAGGATTTGTTCTTCATGTCCGGCGCAACCCCCTCGGGGATGCGTTTCGTGCCCGCGTGATACGTGAAAGAGGTGCGACCTTCAGTGAGGCTCGGACGGTTCTTCGGGTTGAGTCGCATGACCCGGTCATTGTCGATGGGCAGGACGTTGTATTTTCTCGCCTCGGAATAGAAGAGCGACTGCATCTCCTTGAGTTTAGCAGGTTCGGCATCGGCGACATTCACAGCCTGGCTGAAATCCTGGTCCACGTGGTAGAGTTCCCACTTGTACCCGTCGATCACGTCGACCACTGGCACTTCCGTCGACCATGGAGCCGCAACCGGCGTTGTGCCGGCAAACCAGCCCTCATGATAAATGCCCCGGTTTCCGAACAACTCGAAGTATTGTGTCGCGCGTTGTGACGGTGAGTCAGGATCATCAAAAGTGTAAGCCATGCTCTTGCCTTCGACCGGTCGCTGTTTCACCCCATCGACCTCGACCGGTTGTTCGACACCGGCGGCCTCGAGGACGGTTGGCAGGATGTCGATGACATGATGCCACTGAGTCCGCTGCTCCCCTTGGTGCTTGATCTTGGCAGGCCATGAGATTACCATTCCGTTGCGGGTGCCGCCGTAGTGTGAGGCGATCTGTTTGGTCCACTGGAACGGCGTGTCCATTGCCAAAGCCCAGCCGACCGGAAAGTGATTGTAGGTTCTCCATGTGCCGAGGTCGTCGTATTGTTTCAGCATTTGTTCAGTCGTTGGCGCGACTCCGTTCATCGCCCCTTCCAGATTCGAAGATCCGCCCAGACCCGCCTCCGCGCTGGCCCCGTTGTCCCCGCAGATATAGATCACCAGCGTGTTGTCCGTCTCGCCGAGATCATCAATCGCCTTGATAACCCTGCCAACGTTGAAGTCCGTCTGCTCCAGATAGCCCGCATAAATCTCCATCATGCGTGAGTAAAGTTTTCTTTGATCTTCCGAAAGGGAATCCCAGGAGGGGATGCTATCGGTCCGCCCGGTCAACCGGGTATTGGCCGGGACCACGCCAAGTTGCTTTTGACGGGCAAACGTCTCCTCCCGGAGTTTGTCCCAGCCTTGATCGAACTTGCCCTTGTATTTCCCTACCCACTCCTTGCGGGGATGGTGCGGCGCGTGAGTCGCACCGGGTGCATAGTAGACAAAAAAGGGCTTTTCCGGGGCTAGGGACTTCTGCTGTTTGATGTAACTGACGGCCTGATCCGCGAGATCGTAGTCCAGGTTGTAATTGGGTTTTCCGATGTAGGGCTCGATGGGCTGAGTGCCATCGAAGATCACCGGGCGCCACTGGTTCATGTCGCCGCCGATGAAGCCATAAAACTTTTCAAACCCAAGACCGGTCGGCCAGCGGTCAAAGGGGCCGGCCGCGCTGGTTTCAAAATCCGGCACGTTATGATCCTTGCCAAACCACGCGGTGTTCCAACCGTTCTGGCGCAAGACCTCTCCCAGGGTTGCGGTGTCCTTGCCAAGCAGCGAATCGTAGCCGGGGTAACCCGTTGCCATTTCCATGATCTGGCCGGTGTGCGCAGAGTGATGATTCCGACCCGTGAGCAAAGCCGCGCGGGTAGGCGAACACATTGCCGTGGTATGGAATTGATTGTAGCGTAGTCCACGCTTCGCCAACGCATCCAAGGTAGGCGTCTGGATGGGCCCGCCAAAGCTGCCGGAAGCTCCAAAGCCTACATCATCCAGCAGAACGAGCAGGACATTTGGTGCCCCGGAATGCGCGGTGACCTGTTTGGGAAAGTCGGTTCGGGAATCCTTCGCGCGCTCTTCAATCTTGCCATGGAAGGGTGGCAGAGGCGCTGGCAGGACCGTCTCCGCGAGGGAGCGGGGAGTGGCAATAGCACCCGCAAGGACAGCAAACTTGAAAATAATTGGTAGTTTCATCGCTTTTGCTAATTTCAGTCGACGGGTGTCATCGCGGGCAATTTCCACTTACCCGTCATCGCAGCCTCGCTGGGGCCATAGACGCGGGCAACAAAGCTGTATTTGCCAGCCGGAGCCGGAAGCCAGTTGCTCTCTTGGTCCTTTCCGGGCGACTCGTGGCCAACATGGATGGTGAGGCCACCCTCGTCATCGTATTTCAGGCCCTTGGTCCGGTCGCCGATGGAATAGCGGTTGAGGGGATTGTCGTAGAGGAAGCGATCGGGCAGCGTGTAGAGGGTGACGGACCAGAAGAATTTGGCGGGTGGCAATTGGTCCTTGGAAAAATGCATGGTGGCGACCTTCGTACCGTCGCCCACGAGGCCCCCGTACCAGGCCTCCTCGAGGTCATTCCCATACAGGCCCATGGCGGCGGCAACGGCACGCTGGAGATAATTTTCGCCGAGTGCCTGGCGTGAGCCGAACAGGCCGTTGGAGCCGTGGGTGACGTCGATCTTCGCCTTGAGTTCCTGCTGTGCTTCCTTCACGCCCGCGTCGATGGCCGTGAGCGTCGTGGCATCCACCTTGGAGGGGTCCCAGGCTTTGCCGGGAACGATTCCGATTCCGGCGAAGCGTCCGCGCAGGGCGACCTCGGTGGGATGCGGTGGCCCGGCCAGCGAGAGGAGAAAGTTGAGATAGCCAATGAAATTGTGGTTGGCGGCCTTCGCCTTGTCGTACGGGGGGAAGTCGAGTGGAGGAGCAGGGGGTGGAGGCGCGGTTTTCTTGAACGCGCTGAGCGGGGTGAGCTTGTAGCCGGCTTGCACCTTTTTGACGTTTTCCTCGTCCCCGGGGCCGTCCAATTGGGTGCGGACCAGTGTGCCCACGATTTCGGTTTCACTCTTGAAGAACTTCTTGAAGCCAGTGGGGATGTCGCCCTTCCACTTCGGGCCGACCATGAGGAAATCCCCCGCCCCGTTGCCCGTGGTGCGCGAGCCGATGTAGGCGCAATTGTAAGTGTAGAGGTCGATGCACTGGATGACGTAGTAGCGCTTGTCCGGCACTTCGGGGACGCTGATGACGACAGGCTCGGCGCGGAGATCCAGCCATGACCACGAGTAGGGCGTGTCGTTGTTAGGTGTGACGACGTCGTGATTGGCGGCGGTGAAGGCCTTCGAGTAGTGGCGGAAGACATTGAAGCCGCCGACGTAGGTGGGTGAATCTTTCAGGACCGCCTGGGATACCAGGTATTGTAGCTTTCCATCATCGGGAAGGCATAGATCCACGCCTCTTTGGCGATGGCCTTGGTTTCCTCCGGGGTGATGGCGCGGGCGGACGTTAGAAGGGCGATGCCGCAGACGGCAAGGGATAGTGCCAGTGCTTTCATGGAAGGATGGATTGGGTTGGGAGATTCAACGGCGGACGACCACGACCGGACGCATGTAGGCCCATGGAGGCCTGGCGGTTCATTTCCGCGGCCATGTGGCAGCCGCTGGCGATGCGATGCTGGACAGCGAAATCCCCGCGGCCGCACGCGGCAGCCTCACGGTTCAGGGGACTGACTTCATCGCCATCACAGGGACAAAACGCTCCCCGGCCTCCCGCAGGACGCGGAAGGAAATTTGTGGTTTTCACGGTAGTGAAAGGCTGGCTGGCTGTTAGGTTCGGACGGAGATGCGGATGCCCTCGCGGGCCGGGACGATGACACGGGAGAGCTCCCGTGATCTGAGGGGGTGGATCTCGAGTTGCAGCCCCTTTTCACCTTCTTTATCAGAAGCCACGGAACGACCGCGGCGTAATGCCATCGCATGGAGCGGAGACAGAGATCCTTCTAACATGAGAGAATTCGCTTATGCATCTGAATCCAATACGGTTCAAGTGGATTTTTGATTCCGGTGTTACATTCCGCACCCGAAACCGGCCATTGCAGAACGCCCGTTTGGCATGTATCCAAGCGCCAGTTCAAGTGAAGCCCGCATTTCCGGGCGAGACGGGCGAAACTCCCCGCACTTACGGGAAAGTGTCTATCACGGAATCCGAAGGAGTCGTGATTCGGGGGTCGCCGGTCCTCGGCGGAGGGGCTGTGAGCGGTGCAAGGAAAGGAAAGGGTGAACGCCAAAGGACGACCTCTGCCGTCCCTCCGGGACTCAGGTCGAATGCGAACCGGGAGTCCGGTGGCTTACGCCGACCGGCTACCTTCGGGCTGCCCCTCCGGGGCAAAGGCTCGGGGCAAAGGCTCGGGGCAGGGACTCCCGGGGCAAGGAGCGCGGGAGACCGGGGCTGCCGCAGTCCAAGGCGCTTCGCGCTGAAAGCTTTAGAACCTGCCCTTGTCGGCGGAGCTGGGGCGGATGGCGACCTCGTCACCGACGCTGAGGGCGAGATCCTCAAGTTGCTTGCGGGAAAGTTCCACCTCGAGAAACTGGCCGTCGTCCAAGCGGAGGCTGAGGGTGGCGATGGGGCCGGCGCTGAAGAGGTGCTGGACGCGGGCGAGGCGGTCGGTGAGAGGCTCGTATTCGGCGGCGAAGAGGACCTCGATCTCGTGGGGTCGGACGTAGTTGGTCTCGCCGCTGCTATCGGCGATCTTGTTCACATTGCCGAGGAACTCGTAAACGAAGGGGCTACGAGGATTGTCGTAGATGGCCTGCGGAGCACCGACCTGCTCGACGCGGGCATTGCGCATGACGACGACCTGGTCGGCGAGTTCGAGGGCTTCTTCCTGGTCGTGGGTGACGAAGAGGGTGGTGAGGCCGATCTCGTCGTGGAACTGGCGGAGCCAGCGGCGGAGGCTCTTGCGGACCTGGGCATCAAGCGCGCCGAAGGGCTCATCGAGAAGGAGGACCTTGGGACGGATGGCGAGGGCGCGGGCAAGGGCAACGCGCTGACGCTGGCCGCCGGAGAGTTCGTGGGGGCGGCGCTTGTCGAGGCCTTCCAGTTTCACGAGGCGGAGAAGTTCGAAGACGCGATCCCTGACCTCCTGCTTCGGCGGCCGCTTCGAACGGGGCAGCACGGAGAGGCCGAAAGCGATGTTCTCCGCAATGGTCATGTGCTTGAACAAGGCGTAATGCTGGAAGACGAAGCCGACACCGCGCTTGCCGGCGGGGATGTCGCCAACGTCCTCGCCGTGGAACTTGATGCGGCCCTCGCCGGGGTCGGCGAATTCCAGACCGGCAACGATGCGGAGGAGCGTGGTTTTTCCCGATCCGGAGGGCCCTAACAGCGCGGTGAGCGAGCCATCCGGAACTTCCAGGGAGACGTTCTCAAGCGCGGCATAGTTGCCGAAGGTCTTGTTGATGGATTTGATCGAGATCGACATGGGAAAACCGGATTACTTGTGGCCTGAAGCGTTCTGGCCGGAAATGTGTTCGACGAGGCCCTTGAGGCCCAGGGTGACAAGGGCGAGGAAAGCGAGCAGGGTGGCGCAGGCGAAAGCGGCGCTGAACTGGTACTCGTTGTAGAGAACCTCGATGTGGAGCGGAAGGGTATTGGTCTTGCCACGGATGTGACCCGAAACGACGGAGACGGCGCCGAACTCACCCATGGCGCGCGCATTGCAAAGCAGCACGCCATAGAGAAGGCTCCATTTCACGTTCGGCAGCGTGATCTTGAAGAAGGTGCGCCAGCCGCGCGCGCCCAGGGTGACGGCGGCTTCCTCCTGATCGCTGCCCTGGGATTCCATGAGAGGGATCAGCTCGCGGGCAACAAAGGGGAAGGTCACGAAGACTGTGGCGATGACGATGCCGGGAAAAGCGAAGATGATTTTCGGGGCATGCAACCATTCGGCGATGTCCGTGAACATCCAGCCGAATGCCTTGTACTCGGACAGGTCGGTGGCGACGTTCGCCAAGGGCGCGAGCATGTTTTCCAAGAGGGTCGGAGGGAGCCAGCCCTTCGAGCCGAAGATCATCACCCAGACAAGACCGGCGATGACCGGGGAGACCGCGAAAGGAAGATCGATGAGGGACAGCAGGAAGGCGCGGCCCTTGAAGCGGAACTTGGTGACGAGCCACGCCGCGCCGACGCCGAAGAGGGTATTGAGCGGGACCGAAATGGCGGCGGCCAGCAAGGTGAGCTTGATGGCGGAGAGGGCGGTCTTCTCGTGCAGGGAGGCAAGGAAGACTTCCCAGCCGCGGCGGAAGGCCTCGGCGAAGACCGCGCCCAGAGGCATGAGGAGGAAGAGCGAAAGGACGACGACGGCGAGGCTGATCAGGATGATCCTGACGGCCGGGGATTCCGTGGTGGGCGAGCGATAAGCCATGGATTTCAGCGGTTCTGCCAGTCCAGCTTGCGCTGCAGGAGGTTGATCAGGAAGAGGAGAAGGAAGGAGACGATGAGCATGGCGGCGGCGATGACCGCGGCGGCCTCATACTTGAATTGCTCCAACTGGGCGACGATGAGGAGGGGCAGGATTTCCGTCTTCATCGGCAGGTTACCGGAGATGAAGATGACCGAGCCGTATTCGCCGATGGCACGGGCGAAGGCGAGGGTGAAACCGGTGATGAGCGCCGGGAAAAGCAAGGGCAGCACGACGCGGCGGAAGACGGTCCAACGTCCCGCACCGAGGGTGGCGGCGGCTTCCTCAATGTCCGTGCCGAGATCTTCCATCACCGGCTGGAGCGTGCGCACCACGAAAGGGAAACCGATGAAAGTGAGGGCGATGAAGACGCCGAGCGGGCTATAGGCGGCGCCTTTTTCCGCCCACTGGTTGACCTGATCGCCAATCCAGCCGGTGGGATGGAAATTGGTTTGAGCCCACTTCGCGGCGGAGGAAATGTATTGGCCGATCCAACCGTTGGGCGCGTACATCTGGGTTAGCGTGATGCCAGCGACGGCGGTCGGCAGCGCGAAGGGGAGATCCACCATCGCGTCGAGGATGCGGCGGCCCGGGAAATCGTATCTCACCAGCACCCAGGTGACGAGCAGGCCAAGGACCACGCTGACGGCAGCGGCGGCAGCGCTGGCCCCGAAGGTAAGGCTGGCGGCAGCGATGACGCGCGGCCCGGTGAGAAGATTCCACCATTCCGCGGGTCCGAGCCTGGCGGCCTTGATGAACAAGGCCGCCAGCGGGATAAGAATGATCAGTCCGAGATAAGTCACGGTGAAGCCCATGGAGAGGCCGAAACCGGGAATAACGCGACGTCTGGACATGCGGAATGAGTGGAGGGATGGAGGGTGGCAGACGCCTTACTTGGCCTTGTAGATCTTATCGAAGGTGCCGCCGTCGTCGAAGTGTTCCTTCTGCGCCTTCGCCCAGCCGCCGAAGTCGGCATCCACGGTGACGAGGGGAATCGCCGGCAGCTTGTCCGCATATTTGGCGGCGATGGCCTTGTTGCGCGGACGGTAGAAGTGCTTGCCGGCGAGGTTCTGGGCTTCATCCGTGTAGAGGAACTCCAGATAGGCGCGTGCGGCTGCCGTGGTGCCGTGCTTCTCCGCGTTCTTTTCCACCACCGCGACGGGCGGCTCGGCGAGGATACTGATGGAAGGATAGACGATGTCGGTCTTGCCGGGGAATTCCTTCTCAATCAGGTAAGCCTCGTTTTCCCAAGAGAGGAAGACGTCGCCGATCTCGCGCTGGGCGAAGGTGGTGGTGGATCCGCGGGCTCCGGTGTCGAGAACGGGCACGTTCTGATAGAGCTTCGTGATGTAATCGAGGATCTTCGATTGGTCACCGGCGAATTGCTTGTTCGCCCATGCCCAGGCAGCGAGGTAATTCCAGCGGGCACCACCGGAGGTCTTGGGGTTCGGGGTGATGACCTTGACGTCGCTCTTGATGAGGTCCGCCCAATCCTTCACGCCCTTCGGGTTGCCCTTGCGGACGACGAAGACGATGGTGGAGGTGTAGGGAGAGCTGTTGTCGGCGAGTTTCTTCTGCCAATCCGCGGGCAGGCTTTTCGCCTCCTTCACGATACTGTCGATGTCACCGGCGAGGGCGAGGGTGACGACATCCGCCTCCAGGCCGTCGATGACGGCGCGGGCCTGCTTGCCGGAGCCGCCGTGGGATTGTTCCACCTCGACGTTCTGGCCGGTCTTCTCCTTGTGGGCCTTGGTGAAGGCGGTGTTCACCTCGGCGTAGAATTCGCGGGTGGGATCGTAGGAGACATTCAGGAGTTTCAGGTCCTTGCCTGCGGCGGCGGCACCTTCGGTCTTGGGGGCGTTTTTCTCGCAACCTGCCAGCACGAGCAGGGAGGCGAGGGCGGCGGGAATGAGGTATTTGGTTTTCATCTTGGTTCGGAGTTGAGTTTGGAATGGTTGATGAGCGGAGTCGGTGAGCGGTGAGAGGGTCTGATTTCGGGACAAAAAATCCCCGTCGCTGTTTGTAGGACACAAAAGCGATGGCGTTCGGTTTGGAGAGGCATCCAAGGGATGCCGTGGTGAGTCGCCGGAAAGTGCGGTTCCGGCGGACGGGTTCCTTCAGCCTAAGCGTGCCGCCGGTTTTCCGGTGGGCCTCCTGGCGGGAGGGACGCAGGCTCAAAGGCCTGCCAGTGTGTTTTGAAATGGATCAGTTCCGGCCCGGGATCTCACTGGGTTCGGGTTCATTCGGGTCTTGGGTAAGGATCGCGAGCTGTGAAAGCCCGGCAAGGAAGCCGTCGGCGGGGTCGGCCTTCCGCTTGGGCGGAGTGCCGGATTCCACAAGCGATCCGGGAGCAGCGAATGGCGGGACGATACCGTCGCGCCGCATTTTCCGCAAAGTGACCTCGACCACTTGGGCCACGGTGTAGCGGTCGAGAATGTTGGCGATGGCGTTGCGCACATCGATCATGATCATGCGGAGGCCGCAGTGATCCTCATCCGGGCAGGTGCAAGGCTGGTAGGCGTTTTCGCTGGCGCAGCAGATGGGCGCGAGGCGTCCATCCATCATGCGGACGATCTGGCCGATGCCGATTTCCTCGGCCGGCTTGGCGAGCGAATAGCCGCCGAACTTGCCGCGATGCGTTTCGACGATGCCGGTTTCCCGGAGTTCCTGGAGAATGCGTTCCACGAACTTGAGCGGGAGGCGGTTGGCCTCCGCGAGTTCGGAACCCGGAACCGTTCCCCGACCCACCGCGGCGGCAATGCCGAGGTTGATGGTCGCCCGGAGCGCATATTCGGATTTCTTGGAAAGATGCATTCTCTATGTGCACAAGAAGGTATAGATTAAGAAGCCCCTGCCAAGAGAAATTTTGGGGCGGTGATGTTTCAACTTATTACCAATGAGTTATAGGTCACAAAAGGCGATTCCGGGCAAGGTGGCTTGTAATTTTCCACCGGCAGTGGAGCTTGGCCGTATGGCGGACTTGTCAGGGAAGGAATCTCCACCGGGGATCGCGCTATTCGACTTGGACGGGACGCTCCTGCCGTGGGACTGCCAGCTTCTTTTCCGGCGGTTCGTGGTGAAACGGGAGCCGTGGCGGGGTGGTTTCCTGCCGATTTTCCTGGCCTGCGTGCCCTTTGCCGGAGTGATCGGCACGCAGGGGATGAAACGGGTTTTCCTGTGCTACCTGTGGAAGATCGATCCCGGGGTGCTGGCGGGGTATTCGCGGGAATTCGCGAAATCCGTGGTGATGCCGATGATTTACCCGGAGATGCGGGCGAAGCTGGACCGGCAACGGGAGGCGGGGCACCTGGTGATCCTGACCTC
>CAXTTX010000015.1:18926-21570 GCA_964247045.1 uncultured Verrucomicrobiales bacterium
GCGAGTCCGGCGTTTTACGTGGCGGAGATCGGGCGGGAACTGGGGTTCGACGTGGTGATGGGGACGCCGGTGGAAACCGGGCCGTTTTTCCCGCCGCTGGAGAACAACAAGGGCGGGGTGAAGGTGAGAAGGCTGAGGGAGGAGCTGCCGGGGGGGTGTTTCGAGGCGGGAGGGAAGCTGGTGAATTGCCATGGCTACACGGACAGCACGGCGGATTTGCCGATGCTGGAACTGTGCGGGACGGCGACAGTGGTGAATCCGGGGGAGAGGCTGGAGGGGATCGCGAATGAGAAGGGATGGGAGATCGTGAGACCGGTGAGGCCGTGGAAGACGAAGGTGGGGTTTGTGTGGAGGGTGATGGGGTTGTTGTTCGGGTGGGGGTGAGGGTCCTGCAATCGCGACAGCGGTCCGGGATGTGGACAGGCGGGGTTCTGTCGTCCCTACGGGACTTGGATGCGTTGCGACGCGATGACCCAGCCATGAATGGCCGGGCTATTATCGGATGGCGGGGAGAGCCCGTCCGGGGATGGAAATCTTCACGCGGCGTATCTATCAGCCAGCGACGGTCATAGACCGACGCTACACTCAAGCGATAATGTCATGGATGATCTTGCCGTGGACGTCGGTGAGGCGGAAGTCGCGGCCGGAGTAGTGGTAGGTGAGCTTCTCGTGATCCAGGCCGAGGAGGTGGAGGATGGTGGCGTGGAGATCGTGGACGTGGACGGGCTTTTCGGCGGCGCGGAAGCCGAACTCGTCGGTGGCGCCGTGGATGTAGCCACCCTTCACGCCGCCGCCGGCGAGCCAGACGGTGAAGCCGTAGTGGTTGTGGTCGCGGCCTTTCATCTCGCCTTTGTTAGAACCGGCCTTGGGCATCTCGACAACGGGCGTGCGGCCGAACTCACCGCCCCAGAGGACGAGTGTTTCATCGAGCAGACCGCGCATTTTCAAATCCGATAGAAAAGCGCCGATGGCCTGGTCACACTGGCCGGCGAGGCGGCGGTGGTCCTCGATGTTGTCGTGGCTGTCCCAAGGCTGGCCATCGCCATGCCAGAGCTGGATGAAGCGGACGCCACGTTCCAGGAGACGGCGGGCCATGAGGCACTGGCGGGCGTAGGCACCGGGGCCATACATGTCGCGGATTTCCTTCGGCTCCTTGGAAATGTCGAAGGCATCGGTGGCCTCGCTCTGCATGCGGTAGGCGAGCTCGAAGCTGCGGATGCGCGCCTCCAACTGCGGATCGTGCTGATGGGAAACGAGGTGGCGGTCGTTGAGCTTGCGCAGGAGGTCGATTTGCCCGGCCTGGCGGGGATCGCGGGCGGAGGGATTGCGGAGGTTCTCGATCATGCGGTCGAGTTCCTCGATGGAGCTGTCCAGATAGGTGCCCTGAAAGCGGCCGGGAAGAAAAGAGGAGCGCCAGTTTTCCGCGCGCTTGATCGGCATGCCGCCGGGACACATCGAGACGTAGGCAGGCAGGTTCTCATTGCCGCTGCCGAGGCCGTAGGTGATCCACGAGCCCATGGAGGGACGGGCAAGGCGGCCATCGCCGCAATTCATGAGCATGAGGGATGGCTCATGATTGGGAACGTCCGCGGTCATGGAGCGGATGATGCAGAGATCATCCGCATGTTTCGCGGTGTGTTTGAAAAGTTCGCTGACCTCGAGGCCGCACTGGCCGTAGCGGTCGAAGGTGAAGGGAGAGCGGAGGGCGGCACCGGTGGGGCGCTCGGTGGACAAGCCTTCCAAGGGGATGGGCTTGCCATGCTGCTGATCGAGGGCGGTCTTGCGGTCGAAGGTGTCCACCTGGGAGGGGCCGCCATTCATGAAGAGGTGGACGACGCGCTTGGCCTTCGGGGCGAAGAGTGGCCCGGCCTCCTCGATGGGATTGACGGCCATCCCGAGGGCGTTTCCCGCGCCACTGAAGAGCCCGCCGAGCGCGAGGCCGCCGAAGCCCATGCCGCAGCGGCGCAGGAAATCGCGGCGGTCGAGGATGAGGTCCTTTTCGGTGAGGCGGTGAGACATGGTCAGTCGATGAAATGGAATTCGTTGGAGGCCCAGAGCATCTGGATGATGTCGGTCCAGGGGTCCGCCGGGGGGATGACGGGTGGCGGGGAGTCCGACTTGGGAAACTGGTCCTTGAGGTTGCCGATTTCCTCCGGCTTCGAAGCGGGGTTTTCACGGCCCATGATGCGGAGATTCCATGCGACGGAACCGCAGTTGTCGCCAGTGGGCGCGCGGAGGACGAAGTCGATGGTGTCGCCGGGCGCAACGGTGGTCCACTCGCCGTCGATCTTGGAATCGGCACGGGGTGGCAGCGGGTTGCTCACAAAGTCCGTGCCGCCGCTTTTGGCAAAGTTCCAGGCCAAGGTGTCGCCGCCGTTTTCGTTCGTGCGGCGGATGTTGCCGGTCATCTTCACCTCTCCGGCACCAAGTGCGCGCCAGCGAAGGATGAGATCATGGCCGGCGGCAGGGTGGCCACCGTTAGGGTCGGCATTGAGCCAGCGGATGGGGGCGTTCTCGAGGTCCGGACCGGTCTTCCAGGCGCCCTTATCCAACAGGGGAAATGGCAGGGCCTCGCCAGGGAGTCCGCCGGTATCGGGCGCGTGACGGATTTCCCAGACGCCGGAGAGGCGCGGCTGGTAGTCGG
>CAXTTX010000015.1:21580-26926 GCA_964247045.1 uncultured Verrucomicrobiales bacterium
TAGTCGGCGGGGTTGATGTGGGAGAGCCAACCGAGGACCTCCTTCGACTCGTCCGCGGAGGGTTCGCGCTGATAGATGCGCTGGTAGATCCAGGAGAGTTTTGCCTTCGGGTCCGGAAATGACTGGAAGGTGGTGTCGGAGGCGAGTTTCACCGCCTCGCGAAGGACCAGCGGACCATTGAGAAAGTAGAGCGCCTGCTGGGGGACGGTGGTCTCGACGCGCTTCGGCGCGTGGTGGTCGGGGTGCGGGAGATCGAAGGAGACAAAGGTGTTAGACAGCGCGAAGCGGTCGACGAAGGCGTAAAGGCTGCGGCGGTTGTCGGCGGAGTCCTTTTCCAAGGACAGGGAACGTCCGCCGACCAGGTTGGTGTCGAGGGCACCGGCGGTGGCGAGGACGCGGTCGCGCATGGACTCGAAGTCGACGCGGCGGCTGTTCCATTTCCAGAAGTATTGGTTCGCCTCGTCGATGGTGCGATTCGCGGCAGGGCCGGATGACTCGAGGCGGAAGGCACGCGAGGTGAGGAGGAGGCGGTGGAGGCTCTTCAGCGAGCGACCCTGTTCGTTGAAACGGAGGGCGAGCCAATCCATCAAGGGGCGCAAGGGAGGGTCCGCCTGCTGGACGCCGAAGTCGCCGGGGTCGGCGAGGGCATTACCGAAATGCCAGGCCCAGACGCGGTTCACCATGACGCGGGCGGTGAGCGGGTTGGCGGGATCGGCGATCTTTTCCGCGAGGGAAAGGCGCGGGCTTTTGCCTTCCGGGAACTTGCCGCCGCCGAGGTAGCTGAGCCATTCGCGCTCGAAGGGCTCGCTCTTGCTGTCCGGATTGCCGCGAACAAAGACGCGGGCGGGCGACCAGTCCTTGCGGTCCGCGAGGTTCATCGCGCGGGGCGGTGAACCGGGGTGATCGGCGAGCAAGCGGTTCATGGCGCCGGCGCGGGCCCGCATTTGGTTACCGTCCTCCTGGTCGTAAATCTCCGGGATGCGGGCGAGCGGGAAGGAAAGCGGACACTCGTTGTTAGACGCGAGGTTTTTCAACTCACTGCCATCGGGCGCGGCGGCCCATTCGGTGGCGAGGGATTTGCAAAGTTCCAGGCGGGCGGGTTCATCCGCCGCGTCCATGGCCTTCGCCCACTCCGCGAGACGGGGTGATGCCTTGTCACCCCACGCGGCTTTGTTCAGGAAATCCTTCCAGCGGATGACAGCGCCGGGACGGTAGCGGCCGCGCTTGAAGGCGGCGGCGGTGGCTTTGCCCACATCCGCGTCTTCCTTTTTGGCAATCCAGGCGAGGTCGAGGTAGTTGGCGAAGGATTCCGGGGTGTGAAGCTGGTCGATGAGGGACTGGCGGACGGCACGGTCCGCGTCATCCAGTTTCTTCTGCTCCGCGAGGAACTCCTGATAGGCCTTTTCATCGGCGGGCCTGCCAATCACCGGGCGGTCATCCGGCTCGCTGGTGTTCTCAAGGATGGAATAGAGTGAATAATAGTCCTTGGTGGTGATGGGGTCCGTCTTGTGGTCGTGGCAACGGGCACAGGAGACCGTGCTGGAAAGGAAACCGCGGGTGACGACGTCCACGCGGTCGTCGATGGTTTCCACGGGGCCGGAACGCGGACCGGTTGTTAGAAAGCCGAGTGCCGCGAGGTCTGGCGCGTCCGGCTTGTCCGTCATGAGATCGGCCGCGATCTGGAGCTTGACGAATTGGCCATAGGGCATGTCCGCGTTGAAGGCGCGGATGAGCCAGTCGCGGTAGGTGTAGGCGAATGGGTAGCGGTTGTCCTGGTCGAAATTGTAGCCGCGGGTGTCCGCGTAGCGGGCGACATCCATCCAGTGGCGGGCCCAGCGCTCGCCATAGGCGGGCGAGGCGAGGAGTTCATCGACGAGGGATTTCCAAGTCGCGTCGTCCGGTGTGGCCTCGATGCGCTTGATCTGGGCTTCGGAAGGGGGAAGGCCGGTGAGCGTGTAGGCGGCGCGCTCGATCCACTGGCGCGGCGGGGCGAGGGCGGCGGGTTTGAGGCCCGCTTTTTGCCAGGTGGCAGCGAGAATGGCGTCGATGGGATGGGTGGACGCGTCGGCCGGGAGTTTGACATCCGTGGGCGGGATGTAGGCCCAATGCTCTTCCGCCCGCGCCGGGGTGGCAAGGGTCGCCAGGCTGACAAAGCCGACACTGAGGAGCGGGGCGCGCACGGATCAGCCGGAAGATACACGACCCGGAGCAGGATGCTTTCAATTTCGCGGAATGCCTGCCGCCGAGAGGGAAGGGAAGACGCTAGACACAGGAAACGCGCCCCGGCTTGCAACCTTTGGTCGCCGCTGGCGAAGGATGATCCAAAACACGCGCGATCACGGATCATGGATGGAATGGAGTGAATCCATGACCATCCCAACACCCATGATCGTTTTTTCCAAATCACTCCCCATGCTGAAGAAATATTTCGCGCCATTAGCCGCCGCCTTTTGCGTGGTAACAACCACCCATGCCGCCACCCCGGCAATCTTCACCACCGACTTCAAGGCCGGACCGAACGGATGGTCGGCTGGATTTGCCGACTACCCCGTGGGCAGCGAGGAGTTCTATGAACTCGAGTCGGGCATTCGAAAGCTTCCAGCCAACCTGGAAATGGACCGCAAAGGATTTTTCATATCAGGCAACAATCACAGCGATGATCTCTGCATGTTCCTGAAGCGGCGAATCACCGGCTTGGCGCCGAATACCCGCTATCGTGTGCAGTTCTCACTCACCTTTGCCTCCGCGTCACCGCTGGATAGCGCCGGGGTGGGTGGGTCACCGAGCATTGCTGTCAAAGCGGGCGTCAGCCGCAGAAAACCTTCAACTTCGTCCGTGGATGGCTATGCCAGATTGAACATCGACAAGGGAAACCAAAGCACGGGCGGCCGGAATGCCGAACTCATCGGCACCACCGGGGTGAAGGTGCCGCTGGGCGGGGAAACGTATCGGATGAAAACGCTCACCAACAAGGGTGAGCCCTTTTCTTTTGAAACCGACGCAGCCGGCAAAGCCTGGCTTTTTGTCTGCACGGACTCCGGCTTCGAGGCGACGACCTCGCTTTATTTCACCCGCATCAGCGCCAAATTCATCCCGCGCTGATGAATGCATCGCGGGTTGAAACCCGCAGCGGGTCATTCGTCGCCACGCGACCGGGTCCGATGCCCGTTCGCAATCCCGTGGCTTGAAAGCCAGGGCCACATTCAGTCGTCACCACGTGACGGAATATGTCCACAGTCGGGGCGGGTCGAAAGAAGGTGCGTTTTTGGAATCGTGATGAGATTGACGGAAGCAGCGGCCGGGCCACAGGATCGCGGACCTGTTCATGAAACCGAAACCATTGCCCTCGATTCTCCGCCCCGGTGGAATTCTCCGGTGGTCCACCTTTTGCATTCTCGCCGGCCTGACGGGCTGCGAGGAACGCTACGTTGCAACGCAAAAGGACGTGGAAATGGCGGGCCTGCAGAAGAAGATCGACGCGCTGGACCAACAGAGGTTGCAACTGATGCGTGGATCGGTGCCGAACAATTTCCATGTCCCCGGAGTCGGCTACTACCACGCGCCCGTGAGGAACTTCTTCGAGTTTCCCTATGACCACGTGAAGGACGGGATGCACTACATCAATGGCAAGTGGGAGTATTTCTCCAAGGAGCCGGAGGTGGCTTCGAGCCAACCGACGGCAGCCGCCCTGAAAAAGGTGGAGGCGGCGCTGGAGGAACAAGAGCAGGAAGAGGACGGGAAGCAGAATGCGACCGCATCGAACCACCGTGGCGGCGGGTTCAACACGACGGACGCGCTGCTGATGTATTGGATGCTGTCCGGGAACCGCGGGAACTTCACCGCGGGCAACGGATTCCGGCAAGCGGACCAACGCGCCCCGACGTGGCAAAGGGACGTGGAGGAGAAGCGATCCGAGGTGAATAACCATTCGAGTGGCAACGCGGGTTACCGCGCGATGGTCCAGCGGAGCGAGGCGACCGGCACACCGGTGAAGGCCGGGCAATCGGTGCGCGGCGGCTTCGGCTCGTCGCGAACGGGCAGCGGCGGCGGGTTCTACGGCGGATGATATTCCAACCCCATGAGATCTCCAATACGACTTGAGGCAAACATCGGCCGGGTGAACTGGCAGCAGCGCGTGGAAGAAGCCGGGCTGGTCTGGCACGGCGCGAAAGGCGAGCCTTATTGGACGGAGGACGAGCACCTGGCGATGGGCCTGAAGGCCGCCGAAACACTGGAAGACGCTGCCACGGAATTGCACCAGCTGTGCCTGGCCGCCTGCGAGGAGATCGTGAAACGCGGCTGGTGGGAGCGTCTCGCGATTCCGGATGACGTGGCCGGACGGGTGCAGACCTCGTGGATGGCGGGGGATTTTTCGCTCTACGGGCGCTTCGACCTGGCGTGGGACGGCACGGGCAGCCCAAAGATGTTAGAGTACAATGCGGATACGCCGACCTCGCTGCTGGAGGCGGCGGTGATCCAGTGGCAATGGCTGGAGGATTTGTTTCCCGAAGATGACCAGCTCAATTCCATCCATGAAGCGCTGGTGGAGCGGTGGGGATTGATTCCCGAGAACTTCGTGCATTTCACGTGTGACTGGGATCACCTGGAGGACCGGCAGACGATTGCCTATCTGGCGGAAACCGCGGAGCAGGCAGGCAAGGCCGTGGAGCTGATGGACCTGGCGGAGATCGGACTTTCACCCGAAGGGCATTTCACCGATCCGTCGGAGCGACCGATTGAGAAGTTGTTCAAGCTGTATCCGTGGGAATGGATGGCCAAGGAACCGTTTTTCCAGGAGATTCACGCGGAACGCAGCCGGTTTCTCGAACCGATGTGGAAAATGATGCTCTCCAACAAGGGGCTGTTGCCAATCCTGTGGGAGTTGAACCCGGGACACCCGCTGTTGCTGCCCGCGGAACTTTCGCGTGAGAAGCTTTGTTCGCAAGGGATCGAGCATTGGGTGGAGAAGCCGTTTTTCGGAAGGGAAGGCGCCGGGGTTGCGGTGATGAAGCGCGGTAACCGGGTCGCCAGCGGCGCGGAATGGCAGAAAGACGAGCCGGTGGTCTATCAGAAGCATGCGCCCTTGTTCAACTCGGGAGGAACGCACTTCGTATGGGGCCTGTGGATGGTGGGGGATGAATGCCGGGGGCTGTCGGCGAGGGGTGACAGGTCACAGGTGACGGGGAATTTGAGCCGGTTCTTTCCGCATCGGATCGTGGGGTGATCGCGGGGATGAAGCTTTTTGAAGGTTAATGGATCCTCTTTGCGGCCCCGGAAGACCAGCACGATGGTGGGGGACAGGAGTGTCTGTACAGACCGGACACATCCTTAACGGGTGTTCGGAGA
>CAXTTX010000016.1:0-1301 GCA_964247045.1 uncultured Verrucomicrobiales bacterium
ACCATCGACACGGACACCAGCCTCAGCGTGATCCGCCCGACCTTTTCCGGCGCATTCCCGACTCCGGCGGCGGAGCAGCATGTGGAATCGGACTATTTGCGGACGGGACTCTATGCATACGACTACTGGCGGGTGCTGCCGCGGTTGACGCTCATTGGCGGCGTCGCGTGGGACCGCTTGGATGATCCCGAAAATTTCCGCAATCCTCCGGTGAGCGAGGAGCAGCGGACGGATGACAAGGTGGCCGGGAAAATCGGCTTCACGTGGAATCTCTCCCGCTATCTGACGGTTCGCGGACTCGCTGCGGAAGGGCAGGGTGGCTTGTCCTTCGACGAGAGCGTGCGCCTCGAGCCCTCGCAACTCGCCGGATTCAACCAAGCGTATCGCACCGTTCTCTCCGAATCCATTGCTGGTTCGGTGGAGGCCCCGGTGTATCAGATATTGGGGCTCAGTGCTGAGGGCAGCTTGCCAACCGACACTTGGTGGGGTGTCTCTGCAAATGTCATCAAACAGGATGTGGACCGCACACTTGGTGCATTCACCGGTTACGAACTCGGTACTGAATCACCCAACGGCACCAGTTTTTTCGCAGACGGTACGCCGCAACATCTGGAGTATCTCGAGGAGTCGCTCACATTCACCGTCAACCAGTTGATCGGCGAGGAATTCTCGGTTTGCGGGCTCTACCGGGTGACGCGCTCCGACCTGCAAAGCACGCTCACGGAACTGCAAGGTTTTGCGGGGACGGACACGCGTGACGAGGCCACCCTGCACGAGCTTTCCCTCTACGGGAACTGGTATTCGCCCACGGGTTTTTTCGCCCGTGCCGAGGCCAATGGCTACCACCAGACCTTGGATGACGATGCTTCATCCACGGTTTCCCGCTCCGGTGATGAATTTTTCCAGTTCAATGCCTGGGCGGGTTATCGTTTCAACCGCAATCTCTGTGAGATCCGGGCCGGTGTGCTGAACATTGGCGATACCGATTACCAGTTGAGCGCCCTCAACCCTTATTCCGATATTGCGCGCGAACGGACTTTCTTCGTCCTTTGCCGCCTCAGCTTCTAACACCATGCCGCCCGACAGCCGGAAACCCGAGGGCATGGTCCGCCGCACCGAACGTGGTACCCGCATCGCCGCCGCCATCGTGGGGGCCTTGCTCACGGTTTTTGTCGGCCAGATAGTTCTCAAACTGGGGAAATCACTGGTGACCGCCAGCTATGACATGCCATTTTTTTTCTCCCATCACGGGGAAAACAGCGGCCAGGTGAGAATCGTCTATCTGGATCAACTCGATGGCG
>CAXTTX010000016.1:1311-6631 GCA_964247045.1 uncultured Verrucomicrobiales bacterium
CCGGCCACAGGCCCGCCTTCTCGACAAACTCGGTGAAGCGGGCGCGAAGGCCGTGGTGTATGATCTCATTTCCGATCTGCCGTCCGCTGACCCCAAGGTTGACGAGAGTTTCGCCGATGCCATTCGCAGGTTCCGGGGGGTGGATAAGGCCGGGAATCCAATTCCCGGTTCCACGGTGCGGCATGTTTTCCTGGCTTGCGGACGCAAATCCCTGAGCATGAATGGACTGATCGGGGAGCAATTGATGCAGCCGACGATTTCGGCATAGTCGCCTTCGAGGACGACGCTTACTTGGTTAGAAAACTCTCAACCGGCAGCAAGGACGAGCCTTCGATCATCTGGAAGGCTGCCACCGCCCTGGGGAAGCCGCTGGAAGAGAAAGACCGAATGGAACCCCGCTGGCTCAATTTCCTTGGACCACCGCAGTCGGGCGAGGATTCGGTCCCGCCGATTCCCAACTTCGGCGCGAAGAGTGTGCTCGCCGGGGGGTTCAACGAGGAACTCGTGAGGGACAAGGTTGTGGTGATTGGCGGCAAACCGGGCATCGTCGGCGAAGCCTTGGGAAAGGATCTTTTTGCGACACCCTACCACCGCTTTCAAATCGGAGACCGGCTGCACCTGATGAGTGGCGTCGAGGTCCAAGCCACTGGCCTCTCGAATCTGTTGGATGGAGATTGGCTTACCCGCTCGGATCCTTCCTTCGATGCCGCCATGATCATCATTGTCGGGATTGTGGCCGGAACGGGGCTGACATTTTTCCGGCCGGTCAACGGCATCCTGCTCGCAGTGGCTTTGATCGTCGCCTTCGCGGTCGCCGGCACGGGAACGATGTCCTCGAGGCATCTCTGGTTTCCCTGGACGGTTCCCGCTTTCGCCCAGATTCCGGTGGCCTTGGTCTGGGGCGTCGCCGCCCATTCCTACGTGGAGCGTTTTTTCCGGATGAAGCTGTCCGCCGAGCAGGCCGCGATCCGGGCGGCTTTTGCCAAATATCTATCACCCCAGATGCTTGACCGCCTGACCCGCGAGGGGTTCAACACCAACCTCGGCGGCGAGAAGGTCCAAGCGGCGATGATGTTCACCGATCTGGAGTCCTTTACCGACATGTGCGAACAGGTAGGGGACCCGCAGCGCATTGTTGAGACACTCAACGAATACTTCGAACGCACCACAGGCAAAATTTTCGACCATGACGGCGTGGTCATCAAGTTCATCGGCGACGCGATCTTCGCCGCCTGGGGCGCACCGCTCCAAGACCCGGATGCCCCGCTCAAGGCCGTCCGGGCCGCGTGGAAACTTCACCAAACCGACAAGCTCATGGTCGATGGGCTGGAACTCCGGACCCGCATCGGCATCCATTTCGGAAACGTCGTCGCCGGAAACATCGGTAGTACCCGCCGCGTGGACTACACCATGATCGGCGACGCGGTGAACCTCGCCGCCCGACTGGAGGGCATCAACAAGATGTTCGATACCAGTATCTTACTGAGTGACGCGGTCCACGCCCACCTCAACGGCGAGTTCCGCACCCGCAAGGTTGGAAAATTTCTGGTCAAGGGGCGGAAGGAGGTTGTTGTGGTCTATGAACTGCTTGGACCGGCCCTTCAGGATCACGAACCCGAGTGGATCACCTTGTACCACAAGGCGATAGAAGCCCTCTGTGAGAACGAAACCCAAAAAGCACTGGAACTTTTTTCCGCAGTCAACGCCGGACGCGAACATCGCGGCGATGGTCCCTCGCGTTTCTATATCAAGCAAATCAACGCCGGCGAACCGATGCCCGACGGAGTGTTTGAAATGAAAGAAAAGTGAAATACTTTACCATCTATCCGATCGCCATGTTGAATTTGGCCTTGTCGGCGGGGGCATGGCGAACGCTTATTCAAGCGGAAAAAACGCGGATCAAAGTTTGTTCATCTACGTCCCCATGAGAATCTACCTCCATCCGGCCGCGATGCTGGTTCTTGCTATCACCGCGAGTGTGGGGCTCTCCGACGGGGCCTTCGTGCTCGACCAGATCGGCAGCGTTTACGATTACGATCCCGGCGCGGGCCCGGGATCCACGCCGAGTCAGGTTTTCACGGATTTTCCGGATTTCTCATGCATGGTGCTGGAGGACTTCACCGTCACCGCTGATGAACTCCAGATCACCAGCGTTTCGGCGCTGTTCAGGGCGCAAGGCGGATTCGCGGGCTTCCAACAGGTCGATGGCTATTCGTTGAGTATCTTCAGCGATCCGGCGCTGGCGGCAACGGGCCTTTCCGGTGACGTGGCGAACCTCCTCGTGGTCGCGGGTTCCGGGGTTCTTGAACTCGTCGATGACAGCACCCAGTTCGAGTATGGTCTCGTCAGTCTGGATGTTAGCATTTTCCTGCCAGCCGCCGGGCAATACTGGTTTGGCGTTTCACCGGTTTCCGCCAGTTCCGTCAGCGGCCAATTTTTCCTCCAGAACAGCGGTGCATCCGGTGGCATTCCGGGAAATCAGGACGCCAGATTCGCCAATCCCGGCGATGGCTTCGGACTGGGTTCCTTTTCCACCAGCGATCTCGACTACGCCTATTCAGTCACCGCCGTTCCCGAGCCGGTGACGGCAACCCTCGCGCTTCTAAGCGGCTGCGGCTGGCTTTTCCGGCGGGGCCGTTCCGCGCCTATATAAAAAAAGTTTCTGATTTTAGCGAAATTCCCGCAAGTCCGGCGATTCAAAGCGTCATCTCCCCGCAATGCGCCCCTCCAGGTCAGTTTGGATCCCCCTCGCCGTCACCGCGGCAGGTCTGGGCGTGTTCTTGTGGTGGCGGGTGACATCCCCCCTTGACCCCGTGGCCGCCACAACATCCCCGGACACCCGCACATCGGCCATACCTGGCCCGGGGGGCGCATTGCATCCTTCTGAAAATCCGCTGGGAGGCGCGTTCGAACGGTTGGAGCGAAAGCCGGATTCACTCCAGTCCCTGAGGGAACTCCAGGCAAAACTAGGGGCGATGACCTCATCCGAAGCTGTCGCCTGGATTCGGGAGTTCCTGAAGAACGGCAAGGACAGGCCGACGGGGCTTCCTTTTGTGATTGGCGCGGACCACACCATGAAACAATGGCCGACGTTCCGCACCTTCTTGTTGGACTCGCTCCGTGGCATTGATCCGGCGGCCGCCTCAGAAGTAAGCCGGGAAATCCTGACCAAGCCCACGACGGCCGACGAGTGGGCGCTGGCGCTCCGCAACATCGGCCTGATCGACAAATCGGCGGAGGCCCATGAGCTGCTGCGCGGCAAGGCCGAAGCTCTCATCACCAATCCCGGCTGGCAGGCGAATCCCTCCGTCGGCTATCTGAATAGCTTCGACGTGCTCGTGCACACCGGCGCGACGGAATCGACGTCCCTGCTTTCCAGCCTCATCCAGCGGAAGGACCGCAAGGATCTGGCTCACGCAGCCTTTCTGACGATGGACCGGCTCGTTCAGAAGGATCCCGCGGACATGCTCACCCGCATTGCCTCCGACAGCGCTCTCCGGCAAGGCCGACCGGAGATGGCAGCGCAGCAGTTCGCCCGCGCGGATGTCCGGGATCCCGCGCAGCGTGAGATCGTGAAGAGTTGGTTGCTGGATCCGTCCCGTACTGGAACCGAGCTTCAATCGTTCTCGGGAATCTATCCGAATAACAACCATTTCATTTCCAACAATCTCCTCACCACCGAGATCACCCAGTCCGGTGCGGAGCTTGCCGCGCATGACCGCGCGGCATTGAAAGTTCTCAACGCATGGTCGGCCGACCCCGCCTTCACACCGGTGAAGGAGCACCTCGCCTCTATGATCGCCCGCCTCAACGGATTCGTTGCAACCCCTGGCAAAGAAAAGCCATGAATCCCATAAAAGCCCTGGTTGCCATCGCGCTCTTATCGGCATCTTCATTCGCGGGCGCGCAAACCGCTCCCTTCCAGCCGGGGAGCATCATTGTGAGTCGTGTCGATCCCGGCGCCGGGAGCCTTGCTGGCACGGGAAACGCCGTTTTCCTCAATGAGTACGATGCCGAAGGCTCGCTTGTTCAAACGGTCGCCATGCCGGTTACTCCCAACGGAGCGAATCGCCGTCTGGTGGTCGCTGGCAACTCCGTCACGGAGGGCGCGCTGAGCCTCACGACTGATAAGAATTTCCTCCTCATCAGCGGCTATGACGCGGCGATTCCTTATCCCGCGAATGTTTCCGGTACCGCGGGCACCACGATCCGCCGGACCATCGGCAGGGTTGATTGCCTGGGAGTCATCGACACCTCCACCGTTCTAACGGACTTCGCGAGCGGAGGGTCGCCGCGGAGCGTGGTCAGTCCGAATGGGCTCGGATTCTGGATGACCGGCTCAGAAGGAGGAACCCGGTACGCACCCCATGGCGCCACCACGTCCACCCAGATCAACAACGACACACCGGATCCCAGCCAACTTGGCATCTTCGCGGGACAACTTTACCTCACCCAGCACGGATCGTCGCCCCGGGTGGCGATCGTCGGGCCGGGTCTGCCCACCACTGCCGGACAGACTCTCGAAGGCCTTCCAGCTTTGCCGGTCACTGGTAATCCGGACGGCTTCTTCCTGGCGGATCTCAGCAGTGCGGTCCCCGGTCTCGATACGCTGTACGTCGCGAATGATAGTGCCGGCTTGCAAAAATTTTCCGTGGTGAATGGCTTCTGGACGCAGAATGGCACCATTGGCCAGGACTCCGATGACTACCGCGGTCTCACCGCGAAAGTCGGCAAGAACGGGGTGATCCTTTACGCGATCCGCAAGGCGCTCGGCGAGGCTGGCGGGGGAGAACTCGTGAGGGTGACCGACCAGCAAGGCTATAACGGTGCCTTCATTGCGCCCCCTGTCGTTCTCGCGACGGCTCCAGCAGGCGGCGCCTTCCGTGGCGTGGCCCTTGCCCCTCATGCGTTGCCGGACCTCAGCATCGGGGTTTCCGCTCCAGCCAATGTGGCGGTCAACACTCCCTTCAACTACACCATCACGGTGAAGAACACGGGAACTTCCGTTGCCAATGATGTCACCGTCCGATTCACGGTTCCCACCGGACTGTATGTTCAAGGGGGTCCCAATGCCGATGGCTTTTCGGGTCCCGGTGAGGCGGGATATGCGGGTCTCGTCGAATTCACCGGTGGCTTCCTGAACGTCGGAAGCTCCGCCACCCTGGTCCTGACCTGCACGGCAAATGCTTCCGGCACTTACCTGACAGCCCCGGACACGCCGAGCCTGATGCCGGGACTTTTGATTCCAGATGCGGATGAAGACGATAACGTGGCACTTGCCCGGGTCCGGACCGTGGTCTCGGAAACCGGCACGGCACCC